>JAFTXD010000046.1 GCA_017461775.1 Lachnospiraceae bacterium | reverse complement strand
GTACCCTGTACCAGGTCTATCATGGGTTTCCAAAAAGGCGGACGCAGGAAATTCTGATTCCCTTCCTCACCGGAATGCACCTTCACCGCCACCTTGCCCGGCAATGCAGCACCAAGCTGTTTATATAGCTCTACCACCTTCTCCGGGGTAATTTCTTTGGAAAAATATACTTTTGATTTCATGCGTAATTCTCCTTATATCCATGATGTAAAAACGCTGTAAAGCCTTATATTCCAAGACTTTACAGCGATTATCTATTACTCTTTTGTCCTCACGGACCTATCTGCCTCGTTTACTGCTGGCTCGCTGCCGCAATAATATCCGCCGCAGAAGGGCTTGAAGAACCTGTTGCCTCAGATTTTATTGACACGTCCGATACAATCCAGCCTACTCCCTGAAGCATCAGACCATCTGTTGCAATCTTTGCATAATCCTCGGTTAATACAAATTCCTGCTCTGTAGGTGTGCTTACTACATTCACATTCACACCATCTACAATTGCAGTATAGTTGTTGATGGTTGCCAGCTTAAACATTGTGTAACTTGTTGTTTCATTTGAAACATAAGTAACCATAAGCTTTTCGCTTCCATCAAACTTAAGGCCTGCAAATTTATCCGCAGAAAGCTCAAGATTAACGCTCCAATCATCCGCCGCTGCACACTCACCACTCCAGATGGAGTTAGATGTAGTAGGAATCACCTTCTCGACAGTAATCTTAGATACAATCCAGCCTGCTCCCTGGAACATCAGACCATCCGTCGCAATCTTCGCATAATCTTCTGTTAATACAAATTCCTTTTCTGTAGGCTCATTTACTACGTTTACACCCAAGCCATCCACAATTGCAGTATAATTATTGATGGTTGCCAGTTTAAACATTGCGTAGCTTGCTCCCTCTGGGGAAACGTAAGTAACTACAAGCTTTTCCGTTCCGTCAAACTTAAGACCTGCAAGCTTATCTGCTGTAAGCTCTAGGTTATTACTCCAATCACCAGACGCAAAACCTTCTTCACTACTGAAAAGAACATTGGAAGCTTCCTCGGATGAACCATCATCTGCCGCCTCAGACTTTATTGATACATCTGTCACAACCCAGTTTGCTCCCTGAAGCATCAGACCATCTGTAGCAATCTTTGCATAATCTTCAGTTAATACAATTTCCTTCTCCACGGTCGTTTCTGATACGGAAACGGATATACCATCTTCGATAGCAGTATAATTATTAATGGTTGCAGTCTTAAACATCGCATAAGATGCACCACTTGGAGAACTGTAGGTAATTACCAGACTCTCTGTTCCATCAAACTTTAAGTCTGCAAACTTGTCCGCGGTGAGTTCAAGGTTGTTACTCCACTCGCCGCTCGCACATTCTCCGCTCCAGATAGATACGATATTGGTAGCTACTACTTCTTCTACAGCTATCTTAGTTACTACCCAGTTTGCACCCTGAAGCAGAAGTCCATTGTCTGCCAATGTAGCAAAATCTGCGGTCAACGGCACCTCTACAGTGAGGGATTCAGATGTGACTGTCGCATCAATCTGATCCACCAGTGAGGTATAGTTATCCTTTGTTGCAACCTTAAACTGTGTATAATATGTTCCACTTTCTGTGGTATATGTAATTACCAGCTTTTCTGTTCCGTCAAATTTCAATCCTGCAAATTTATCTGCAGCTACCTCCAGATTGTTTGCCCACGCGCCGGAGCTGAAACTTCCTTCATATACTACGCCGTCTTCCATATCACCGGTATTTCCACTATCACCAGTGTTTCCACCGTCTCCGGTATTTCCACCATCTCCGGTGCTTCCACCGTCTCCGGTATTTCCGCCATCACCAGTATTTCCACCGTCTCCGGTTTCTCCACCGTCTCCGGTCTCTCCGCCATCTCCGGTTTCTCCACTATCATCTCCGTCTCCGGCATCATCACCGATTCCCTTGGACACGATGGAGACAGAAATAGACTTAATTGCTACCTTTCCTTCAATCCACCAAAGCTGCAATTCTGCATCACCATCACTGGCATCTGATACAGTAAGCGACCATGTTGCCGCGCCTCCGGTACACTCCTGCTGTCCGGTCTGTTTCCAGTCACCATCCTGATTGCTCATACCAATAGCACCATTAAAGTACTTATCTGAGAATAAGCTTGCGGTAATCTTGATGGTATCTCCAACCTCAAAGTCCCCACAATAGCTCTTTGGATTAATCTTAATATTCTGCGGAGTGGTAACAATCTGCATTGCACCATCAAAGCCTGCGGATGCAGAGCCCTTGCCTGTCACAGATACGCTGATAGACTTCACGCCTACAGCACTTCCACCCACATACCAGACACCAAGCTGTACGGTATCTCCGGTAGCCGCTGCACTGAAATTCCAGGTAACAGTGCCACCTTTATCTGTAGAATAATCGGTCTGCTGCCAAGTATAATTGCTTCCTACAGAAGTACCGATACTTCCGTTAAAGCCTCCGTCACCTTCTAAAACAATAGAAACAGAAATGGTATCTCCTGCCACATAATCAGGGCATGCTGCTGAAATATTAATATCATATGTACCGGACGCAGTAAATTTCTTAATATAAGATCCTGTTAATCCGGCTGATGTAGAGCCCGCACCCGCTGAACCGGAGCCCTTCTCTGTAATGGACGTAGATATGGACTTAATTCCTACTGCACTGCCATCAATACTCCAGATACCAATCTGGAAAATGTCTCCGGTAGCTGCCGCACTGAATTTCCATGTAACAGTACCTGCCTCTGTAACCTCGTAATCGGTCTGCTGCCACTTATAATCCTTACCCACAGTAGTTCCAATACTTCCGGTAAAAGGTCCGTCACTCTCTAACACAACAGTAACCTCTATGGTATCGCCTGCTGCATAATCCGAACACATAGATGCAATCTTAACATCATGTGTACCCGTACTCTCAAATGTTTTTACATAAGTTCCGGTCAGACCCTCTACGGTTTCTTCGCCAGTAAGCTCCTCCTCAGATGGTTCCGGTGTGGAAGTAGCTTCACTCTCTGCCGGAGCTTCTGTCGCAGTGACACTCTCTTCCTTCTCCTTTTCATCAGGAGCCTGCGTGGGTGTCTCTTCCTTCACCTCAGACTCCGCAGGCTTTTCCGTCGCCTGGGCATCTGACTGGGCAAGCTCTGAAACAACGCTATCCGAAGCCGACTGGTCAACACTGGCATCTCTATTCCCACCCTTATTCATGAACAGGAATACAATGGCCAATATTACAACCAGCCCTACTCCTCCGAAGAGAAATATTTTTTTCTTGTCTTTCATTTGTCCATCCCCCTTTTTAGCTAAATTTAGCCTTTTTAACCTTTCTCATCACTCAAGCCTTTTTCTACCAACGCAGAATTCCAATCTACATTTTTGTGTAGATTAGACCAATTTCTCGAGTTTTTTACCAAATTTTTGACAAATCTGTGATTTTATCATACTTTGACTTGTCCGACATGTCAAGGGGAATTTGTACCCATTCCACTGGTGTATTTTAAGTTAAATTAGCCAATTTTAGTTAATTTAACTTAATTAGAGACTGTTTTCTCCCGATAGCGCCTCATGTTGATTTACATAATTCATGAATTCCTGGGTTTTTGACCAATACTTGATTCCCCAGTTCTCAAAATTCCATTCTTCCATATAGCTATTACACTCATAATCAATGTAAAAAATCTGCTCATCCTGTACAATGAAATTAGTAGGAAAATAGTCTATATTCAAACCGGCCCTATATACCGTCTCAACCATCTCCCGCATCTGGCACAGATAGATATCCTTCATTGCGCCATTTTTCACCAGCTCAAAAATGGTGGGCCCGTCCACGTATTGCTTTAAAATGCGTTCATTTTCCATATCAATGTCCAGCATTTTCGGAATCCGGATTCCCGTCTCCAGCAACCTTTTGTAATCATTTTGCTCTGCCTCTATTTTGTTCCCAAAAGAATAATAATCGCATGGCTCATGGTGAATTTGCTTCAGCACATATTGCTTCCCACCCTTTTCTACCAGATAGGAATAGCCGCCTTTTCCGTGGCCGAGGAGCTTGATGATTTCATATTCTGTTTGATTCAATTTCATACTCATAGACTTCACCACTCCCTTTGGCACCTCCGTGAGCAAAAACAACACCAATGCATCTGAACTTTCCGTATAATAAAACTGTGGCTATGCCGATGGCACAGCCACAGTGTGAAATCACCCTAAAGCGATTTCATCGCTTCTACAACCTCCACTTAAAGGTAGGACTCACCATTAATAATATATTACCACATCTTTTGCATTAGCCAATAGAAAAATAAGTTGCAAACCAAGAAAACTATCATTCTACTCGTTTAGAATAGCAAGCACATATCTTCCTTCAATGTACTCAAATCCACTCTTTCTATAAAACTGAACCAGTTGCTCATTTTCTGCAATTAAGATAATGTAAAGATAATCCTTATATTTTTCTTTAATCCTATCCAGTAACGCCTGTCCAATTCCGTTCCCTTGATACAAAGGGTTCACACACAAGTAATGAACATAAGCAGTTAGCTCACTATCATCGATCGCATTCACCAATCCTACAAGCTGCTTTCCATCCCACGCTGTAAAAACTGTTTCGCCATTGTCGAGAGCTTTCTTCAACCTATCCGGGTAATTCGCTGATAACCACTCAACAGATTGAAATAGTTGTTCCAAATCATTTGCCGAATAATCCTTTTTATCAGTATACGTAATATGCAATTCCTTCCATCCCCCTCGAACTTAGAATCTCTAACATAAACAAAAGTTACTCACAAAACGTATATAAAATGCTTTCACATACCTCACAGGGTATATACAGAAAATGTCTCTTCTAATACCCTAAATTCTCCCAAAGTGTCTTCGTGTCAAATACACATTCTCGTTTTTGTCCGTGCGTCAAAGAAAGTATCGTTTTAGCGTCGTTTACTTGACACATTTTCATTAAATCCAGGGTATTATACACATCAAATCATGCATATACCCTTTGTCGCCAAAAACTCCCAAAGCACTCCTTCAAAAATTTCCCCCAAACTCCACTTAAAACAAACGCATCTGCGTAAACTGCTCCGCTTCCTCGTTGTCCTTCACCTTTTCTACAATCTCTATGACAACACCCTGGCCGCATTGTCCACAATGGCAATGCTCCTTACCAACGCCAACAATATTCTTACTTCCGCAAACAGGACAAGCCGCCCTGCTTAAATGCGTGCAACGAATTGTAATCTCCATACCCTAATACACCTTCTCCACATCGTCCAGACCATACATACTCTTAAAAAGCTCCAAATCCTCCCGACCGGCTACCAGCATGACCTCCTGGAACTTCCCGGTTCGTTTATCCATAAATCCTGCCACCTGTTCGCCGGTGCAAATGCTGCACTTGAGTACTGGGCGCAGATTTTCTTTATCGTAGCTTTTCACCACCGTTTTCTTCCTTCCAAACATAGGCGCTCCTTACATTCCCAGAAATCCCTTCAAAGGATTCACCCGCAAAGCCTCATCCCAGATGCCGGTCTCGTTTTCCCGCAGATATTTCTCCAGACCTTCCACCTCTTCCTTGGAAAAGCCGGTGTTAGAGATAATCTTGCAGGCAGGCACCACGCCCTCTGCCATACGGTTATCGTCGCTGAAAAGCACACATACTCTCTTGTCATCCTGTTTACGGATGATACCGGAAATCATCACTACCATATTGCATCCTCCTTATCAAATAAGCAGCCTCTTCTCCATCAGCATCCGCATGGAAAGCTTCTTTTCGCCCTCTGCAAAAAGCACGGTCACAATATCTCCATGCTTATATTGTACCACACCCGTTCCGTACTTTTTATGGGAAATCTCTTGATTTACCCGGATATCACTGCAAAAGTCCTCATAATTCTCCCCGGACGCATCAAACAGCTCCGCCCCAAAGGAGGACTGCTTCGCCAAGGTGAACACATTCAGCTGATTTTTGCTTCGGGTAATACCCACATAGAAAAGCCGCCGCTCCTCCTCATAGGTCTTCACATCCTCGGGCGGTGCATTTCGCATATCCCTTATCACCCTCTCCGGGAAGATACCATCCAGCACATCCATCAGATACACCGTATCATATTCCAGTCCCTTGCTGGAATGAATGGTGGACAAAATCAGCGGACAGTGTCCGCCATTCTCCTTCTCCTGCAAAAGCTGCTGCAGCTCCTGTAGTCTATCCGGAAGCTGGGCCACCGTACCAATATTTGCCCCCAGCGCCTCCAGAATCTCCACCTTGTGATCCTTTATCTTCATCCGCTCCAGATAATCTCCGTAGCCCATAAAATGCACAATCCGGTAAATACCCTTGTCCGCGCTCTCCGTCAGCAAATTCTCCATATGAGTCTTCATGGCTTTACAGCTCTTCACCGTTTGAGGATGGAGTTTCTTGCAAAGAGGTGCCGCCGCCAGCACATTACAGCCATACACCACACTGTTTTCGCACAGCTCCTCCATAGCCGCCTTGCTAAGGTAGGTGCCAATCTTAAAGTATATCTTGGAAAACAGCTCCGTATCCGTGGGCTCCATGGCAAACTTAATGATATTTACAATATCCATCACCACCCGGTTGGAAAAAAAGGTATAATCCGCACTGCGAATCCGGTAAGGAATGCCCTTACGTTCAAACATATCCACCAGTGGCAGGGCACTTTCATTGTCCCGGTACAAAATAGCGGTCTCCGACCTGCAGTCCTCCGCCATCTTCAGCAGATAGCTGTACTGCCCCTTACGGGATTTCACCGCGATTTGCCGGATGTAATTGCCCACCTCCCGGGAGGCCTTCATATTTTTCTCGTATCTGTGTATGTTTTTCTTAATAAATCTTCCCGCTGCCGCAACGATGCGACCACTGCTTCGGAAATTGTCCTCCATCAGAAGCACCTTGGCGCCGAGATGATCCTTCCCAAAATTCATCAAGGCCTCCGGATATGCCGCACGGAAGCCGTAAATACTCTGGTCCTCGTCCCCCACCATGAAAAGATTACCGCCTCTTCCCGCCAGCATGGCGATAATCACATGCTGAATCTTGGAGGTATCTTGAGCTTCATCCACGCAAATATAACGGTATCTCTCCTGAAAATGCTCCAGCGCCTCCGGAATGGCCTTCAGCAGACGATAGGCATACACCATCTGGTCATCGTAGTCCATCCAGCCCCTGCTTTTCAGCTCCGCACAATAGCGCAGATACATCTCCGAGTAGGGCACACCCTCTTCATCCAGCTCCCGCAGCTCATCCTTCGTCAGCATCATATTTTTCGCATAGGTAATGCGGGTACGCACAGCCTTGACATCGCTTTCCGTGGGATATTCTCCTACCACATCCCGGTAAATCCCGATGAGAATGTCCGACAATAGCTTTTCATCCGTCACCAGCTCATACGCGGTTTTGCCAAGAGAGCTTGCACAATACTGGATAATCCGGGCACAGATGCCATTGATAGTGCGAAACTCCAGCCGCCCTGCATACTCCTGACCAAACACACTTGTAAATCTGGCAGCCATATCCCTGGTGGCTGCCACCGTATAGGTCACCGTCAGTATATTTTCCGGTGCGATTCCCAGCCCGTATATCATGTAACCAAGCCTGGCCACCAACACCGTAGTCTTACCACTTCCCGGCACCGCCAAAAGAAGCACCGGCCCCTCTACAGCACTTGCCGCAGCCTTCTGCTGCTCACTTAATGTAATTTCATAGGTATTTAAAAAGTTCTTTAGCTCCATATTGAAAATTATAAGATATTTTCTTATATATAAAAAGGCATTTTTCTTGTATTTTTATTTTCTTCTTTATAAAAATGGTGTATACTTTTGGTAAAATGGTACTATTTTGGAGGTAAGGATGCTTTACAATATACATTACGACATTGCGGCTACTCTGGTTTTGTTAATATTGCTGTATTTTACGTTGTCCCGCAAGGGTATCAAGAAGCCCCAGCATATGATGTTTTTCATCGTTGTGCTTAATGGTCTGGTATCCTGTATTTTTGATATTGCAAGCTCCATTGCTATTTCATATCCTGAGAAGACCTCTGTTTTGTGCAGGGACATTCTGAACTTCCTATACCTTGCGACCCACAATATGCAGGCACTGCTTTTATGTCTGTATATTCTCACGACCACAGGTGTGTATATCACTAAAAACAAGCGCTTTTTCAGGCTGATTGCTACCCCTTATCTGATTACTCTGATTGCCCTTTTCCTGAATCCTGTATTCCGCTGGGTATTCTACTATAATGCAGATGACATGTACACCCATGGCCCGGCCATGATATACCTCTATGCCAGTGCTTTTCTCTACATTTGCATCGCATTGTATTATGTAATTACCAAAGGAAAAGCCATTCCCAAGGACAAGCTGGCGGCGCTGGTGGTCTTTGCCATCGGTGGTATCGGTTCCGTAGTCATCCAGATGATGTTCTCTACGATTCTGATAGAAATGTTTGTTCAGTCCCTGTCCTTCTTAGGCGTACTTTTCACACTGGAGAACGAGGCAGATATTTACAATGCCATTTCCAAGGTATACAACCGCCGCGCCTTTTTGGAAGATAATGATATCTACATCAAGTCCAAAATAGACTATAGCGTGGTATCTGTAAAGCTGACCAATATTAACAATTATCAGAATGTGCTGGGTATTCTGGCCATGAACGAGGTACGATACAATATTGCACAGTGGATGCGTTCTTTCACAAAAAATAGTGTGGTATACGATTGCGAAAAGGACAACTTCTGTTTGTCGCTGTACTGCATTTCCCATGCGGATATTGCGGATATTGCTGAAAAAATCCAGAAAAAATTTGAAACCCCTTGGACATACAATGAGTATGAACTGGATTTAAGAATACATATTTCCATCATTGATATCCCGGAAACTGCGGATTCTCTGGAAGCGTTACTTGCCGTGGTGGACAGCAATAAAGCACTCGGCGACGAAATCATCATGCGCGGTGCGGAGTTAAAGAAGCTCCAGCGAAGCAACGAGGTAGCCAATGCCATCCAGAAGGCGCTGGACAATCATTCCTTCCAGGTATATTATCAGCCCATCTGGAACAAGGAAATGGGGCGGGTGAACTCTGCGGAAGCACTGGTTCGTCTCTTTGACGACGAGCTGGGAGAGATTAAACCGGATGAATTCATTCCCATTGCTGAAAACAACGGTTTGATTGTCAAGGTCGGTGAAGTGGTATTCCGCAAAGCCTGTGAATTTTACCGCGACAACGATTTGCACCGTTATGGCATCGAATACATCGAAGTGAATCTTTCCACCGTACAGTGTATGTACACCGGTCTCCCGGAAACCTTCAAAAGGATTCTCAAGGAATACGACCTGACACCCATCCGCTTCAATCTGGAAATCACAGAGTCCGTAGCGGTACACAGTCCGGACATTTTCCTGGACACCATGCACCGCTTAAAGGAGCAGGGCTTCACCTTCTCCATGGACGATTACGGCACCGGATACTCCAATTTCAGCTACATGTTTGACATGGAATTTGACATCATCAAGCTGGACAAGAGCATCCTCTGGAACGCTGATACCAATGAAAACGCCCAGACTATTCTTTCCTGTACCGTCCGCATGCTGAAGGACATGAACTTCAAGGTACTCATCGAAGGCGTGGAAACCAAAGAGCAGCTGGACAAGGTGGTTTCCCTTGGCGTAGACTACTGCCAGGGTTACTACTTCTCCAGACCGGTTCCCGGCGAACAATTTGTGGCATTCTGTCAGGCTATGGCATAAAAACAGGCATCCACCTCCCAGTGGATGCCTGTTTTATGTCCTAACAAAATACAAATTTCTCCAGTCTCTCAAAAGCCTCCACAATCTGGCTATGGGGTGCAGCCAGATTCATACGGATGGTTCTGTCCATGCCGAAATCTCTACCATCCTGCCAGATGACACCCACGGATGCACCGGCGAGAAGCAAATCGTCCAAGGTGAAGCCAAAGCGTTTCAGCCATTCACTACAATCTAAGTAGAGCATATAAGTTCCCTGGGGCTTTGCAAGGGAAATACCCTCGAAGTTTTTGGTGATAAAGTCGTAGGCGTAGTCGATGTTTTCCTGGAGGACAAGGCGCAGCTCCTCCAACCATTCTTCACCGGCAGCACTATATGCTCCCATGAGTGCATGCATGGACAGCACGTTCATGGAATTATAATGAGTGATAGAACCCTGACGACTTACTTTATCCCGCAGATATTTGTTATAAATAATATGGTAAGAGCCTACTAAACCTGCCAAATTAAAGGTCTTGGATGGCGCATACACTGCGATGGTGCGATTCTTCGCATCCTCTGAAATACTCTGCGTCGGAATATGTTTCTGTCCGGGAAGCGTTAAATCTGACCAAATTTCGTCGGAAACAACAACAGCCTCATTTGCACGATACACTTCCATAGCCTTCTCAATTTCTTCTCTTTCCCATACACGTCCCGACGGATTGTGAGGTGAGCAGAAAATGGCAAAGTGGATATTGTGCTCCTTCATTTTAGCATCCATGTCCTCGTAGTCCATACGCCAGATTCCCTCATGGTCCCGCTTCAAATCACTAAAGATAATCTTCCTTCCCAAATCCTTAAGCACATGTAAAAATCCCACATAGCAGGGCGCATGCACCAGCACCGCCTCCCCCGCAGAAGTAAAAGCATGTAGCGCCGAAGTCACACATCCCAGCACACCATTCTCATAGCCGATATGCTCCTTGGCAAGCCCCTCTACCCCATTACGTCTCTTATGCCAATCCATAATAGCTCCATAATACTCTTCCGATGCCGGGAAATAACCAAACACCGGATGCTCCAGCCTCCCAGCTATAGCCTCCCGCACCGCCGGCGCCGTAGCAAATCCCATATCCGCAATCCACATAGGAATAGGAGTCAGTCCCTCCCTTACCTTGGCACCCTTAACAGGTACCACATCCGCCGCAATACTGTCCATACCTCTACGGTCAATCACCGTCGTAAAATCATATTTCATCACTCGTACCTCCTTAGCCACATAGTCTTCGCTTGGAATTGAGGGAAAATCCACAAAAAAGAAGCCACTACAGAACCTCCTCGGAAATTCTATAGTGGCTTACATTTATTCTTCTTCCGATGGCTCTTCTTCCCTTATTGTAACATGAATTTCATGAGCCATCAATTCATCCGCTTCCGTAACAGTGATGGAAAGCTTCTGATATTCCAGGGTATCTCCCTTATCCGGGATATTACCGCTGTTCTCCGTCAGCCAGCCGTTTACGGTGGTGGCTTCCGTTTCTTCCTCCGGCGTGATGCCGAAATACTCGAAGAAATCCTCTGTAGAAGTGGTACAAAGCACCCGATAGGTGCCGTCCTCCAGCTGCTTAATGCTGTCGATAGCTTCGTCACTTTCGTCCCAAATCTCGCCTACGATTTCCTCTAAGATGTCCTCCATGGTCACAATACCGGAAGGAACACCATACTCGTTTACGACGATTACCATATGAGTATGCTTGGTCTGCATCTCCTTAATAAGTACATCCAGATGCATGCTCTCCGGCACAAAGGTAGGGGGCATAATTGCCTGCTCCAGTGAGAAATCCGGATTTCTATGCTTTAATAAATAATCTCTTGTGTGAAGAATACCTACGATATCGTCTGCATTCTCTAAATATACCGGCATTCTGGAATACTCATCACTTTCGATGGTCGCCAAAATCTCCTCCTGTGTTGCCTCACTGGAAATGTAAGTGATTGCCTTACGATGTGTCATAACATCCGCTGCAACCTGCTTATCCAGCTTAAACACATTCTTAATATATGTTATGTCGTCCTCTTTAAGAGTACCTTCATCCGCACCTGCATCCAACATGATTACAATATCTTCCTCAGAGACAGATTCCTCTTTTTCATTAGGATCAATTCCAAAAAGTCTCAAAACGCCATTCGTAGAAAGTGTTAAAAGTCCAATAATTGGGCTTAAAACTGTAGCCAATATAGAAATAGCACCGCACACCAAATCTGCGAACTTCTCTTTATGACGCATTGCCACACGCTTCGGGACAAGCTCACCCAAAACAAGTGTAAAATAAGACAACACCAACGTGATAATAACGACTGCAGCCGTGTTAATCACGCCCACAAATTCGTTTGGAATCTCAAAAGTACTAACAACAAAGCCTGACAATCTTTCTGCAAAATTATCTGCAGCAAATGCAGATCCTAAAAATCCTGCAAGGGTAATACCAATCTGTATGGTTGATAGGAATCTGGTAGGTTCCTCAATCATAGCCAGCATTTTAGCTGCTTTTTTATCACCACTTTCTGCCTTCGCCTTCAATTTCTTCTCATTCAGCGAAATCATAGCGATCTCTGTTGCCGCAAAAAATGCATTCAATCCAATCAAAATCAACTGTAATAATAACTGTTTTAATATGTC
This sequence comes from Lachnospiraceae bacterium, assembly GCA_017461775.1. GTDB lineage: Bacteria > Bacillota > Clostridia > Lachnospirales > Lachnospiraceae > Acetatifactor. The sequence continues at coordinate 32,876 of JAFTXD010000046.1, read as the reverse complement.
CATATTTCCTCCAAAATTTAAATAAATGTTCTTTTGTTATCACCTTCTGCTGCGAAAATATCACGAACGAAAGTGTGCACCGCACTTGTTTACAAACAAGCGATTGCAACATTTATAAACTCTGAGTATTATGTGATTTTGATTTTCTGCTATAAACTCCTGCTCACAGCTTGCTTTCATAAATTCCCTGTACCTACTTCGAGGTATCGAATCCACCGAAACCATCCCCTTTCCTTTTATAAAATACAATATCTCCACTTTATCAGATATACACACTATTTTATAGGGTTAAGGGAATTTGTCAAGGGGAATCTATTACTCTTCATCCCAAAACAGCTCATCCAGCGTCTTTCCAAGCACCTTACAAATACTTTTACAGAGCTGGATGGTGGGATTATAATCGCCCTTTTCGATGGCGTTGATGGTCTGGCGGGACACGCCCACCCTGTCTGCCAGCTCCTGCTGGGACAAATCCATCGCCGCCCGGGCGGATTTTAATTTCAGATTCTTCATCCTATTCTTCCTCTCTGTCCTTGCAAAGCTTCTTAAGGATAAGTGCTCCGCATATTACTAACATCAATATAGCACAGAAAAGGTTCATGCTGCGTACTGTAAGCTGATTATTATAAAAAGCCACTCCATCTCTAAAAACATCTATTCCTATGAACAGATTAATCACACCGACAATAATCAAGCTCACTACTACTACCTTTGACTTCTGATTTAGAGCAAAGTACGCTTCATTCCAGATACAGTACACAACATAAACACCAACCCCAACCATAGTGCTAAGCATCAGACCAGTTCCAGTAGTCATGGGCAACACAATCGCCTCGGCAGTCTCCAGAATGAATAGAATACAATTCAGAAACATCATCGCACAAAAAGCATAATTCGCTCCCTTTCCCCGAAACCGCTCCTGGCGCTCATCATAGTTCTGCTTCATACTATCACCGTTTGTACTGATGGCAATCAAAATCACCACCAATAACGCCCCTATCACAGTACCGATAAAAATCGCCAGCGACTGCAAATGTACATTTCTCTCCAGCTTAAACTCAAAATCCAGATGGAACTCTCCATCAGCCAAAAGCTTCATCGGCGACTCCATCTCCTCCGGTGGTACATCCCAGTCCGAGGTATCCACATCAGCAAAATAATCTCTCCACTGCTCCGAATTGGTAATCGGTGTCAGGGTCATGGTATATTTCCCTGCCTCAAGCTCCAAGGGATGGGACTGCATCGTAATCCAGTGCGCAGTGAAGGTATTAATATCCTTCCCGCTCTCATCCCTGAAGCTGCAGCCCATCAGCATGCCCAGCGGGTTGATTTTCCAGTCCACATACATCACGTACTCCCCATCCTTGGGTAGCACTATCACATACTCCATCGGCTCCGACTGCGCTACGCCATCCTTCACGATGATATCGGTCTCCATGTCCACCATGTAATTATCCCTTGGCATGCATATAAGTACGATTATCCCAATCAACACCGCTGCCAGTATCGCCGAAACTACAACTATTTTCTTCTTCATAGCAATTTCCCTCCTTCGTTGTAATCTTACAATACATCCGATGCGACACTTTGTCAACTATATTTTACATTTAATTTGATATTTTTGACACTGACGGGTTTGACCAAATTAAAAATCCCTACCTCCGGTCCACTACACAACTGCTTGAGGCGTATATAAATTAATCCTTCCCCCACGCCCCATTTCTGCCATTTCAAGCCTATTTTTGTCCTTTTTCCACTGTTTTACAGTCCCCGTGTACTGTAAAATGCTGAATTGTTCCTTCTACACCCCGTTCTACAGCTCTAAACGGGGCGTGGCAGAACACTTTTTGAGCATACAGCACAACCATGTTACATTTTTGCTCCGACAGAAGCTCCGCCATAGAAAAACAGGGCGTAATCAGCATAAAATCTGATATACGCCCTGCAACGACTCATTATTCCATTTTATTCACTTGTAGCATCCCGGTCATACTCTAAAATATCCCCGGGCTGGCAATTGAGCACTTCGCAGATAGCCTCCAGTGTGGAGAAGCGAATGGCACTGATTTTGCCGGTCTTCATTTTGGACAGGTTCACATTGGAAAGGCCCACCTTTTCGGACAGCTCATTCAAACTCATCTTCCTGTCTGCCATCACACGGTCTAAACGTAATATAATCTTTCCCATACTCTACCCCGCTTCTACAATGTTTCATCAGATTCCTGCTGAAGTACTGCACCATACTTAAAGATATGTACTAATACTAACACAACCAGCACGATTAAAACAACACCAAGGTCCAATGTAAAATTGAGACTGAATTTGTGATTCATAACACTGTCAGAAATAGAATTGGTCACTGTTGCAACAACGGTCCAAGGAATCAAAGCAAATGCAAAATTCTGCATCTTCTTGATTACTCCCTCTTCAAAAGGAGATTCACAGTCGCGGAATGCCTTACATAACGCACTTATGAAGATTAATGTGATAAAGGTCATAATTAAGGTAATGAGCGCTAACACAAGTATTCCTGCCAAATCACGCATGGTGAGTGAGAATTGTTCAAAATCTCCTTTCATCATCATCTTACTTGCAGTTAATTCAAACTCTGTAAACTCCGGCTCCTCTCCCTCCATTTCTACTTCCAGGCTCTCACGCGCCTCTAAAAGCTCTGCCTCTGACATCTCCACACCCAGAGAAGAAAAATCTACCTCCATCACCATGTCACCAACTACGGATACCTTGAATAACTCCTCCGGAAATACAAAACAGACGATTGTACCAATCAATGCTGCGGCGATGCCGATGCCTACCAGAATCTTCCCAATCAATGCGATGATACTGCTGATTTTACCGATTTTGTTAATTTTTTGAATTGCTTGTTCTTTCATTTGTTTTCTCCTTAAATTAAATATTTAATGTTTATCGTCAAACACACTATAATACGGTTTTTATCTCTTGTCAACTACTTTTTAATGAAAAACATTAAATATTTTACAGTTCACATTTATTCTGTCGTTTTTCAACTCTGATAATCTTGCTATTTATTTACACACCTCATACTTTGTTATATACTAACGTAGTAAAGCAAAAACTTTTCTACTTTAAGGAGGAATGTATTATGGGTATTTTAGTATCACTTATCATCGGCGCAATCTGCGGATGGCTTGCGGGCTACATCATGAAGAGCGGCCACGGCCTTTTAGTTAACATCATTCTCGGTATCGTGGGCGGTTTCGTCGGTGGATTTCTCTTCAATCTTATCGGCATCTCCCTGGGCGGTATCCTGGGTAACATCATCAGCGGCGTTGTGGGTGCATGCATCGTTATCTTCGTTGTAAGATTAATTAAGAAATAGCACTACGAAAGCCTGTCGCGACTGCGGCAGGCTTTCTTGGCGTCTATAGCGCCATTCTTATTGACACATAGAATAATGATGATATACTCTAAAGCCTTTAGGCCTAAAGCTGTCTGTAACAAAATAAACGGACCTTCTTGTATGCTAGATAATAATTCCCTTCAAATGGTCACACTCATGCTGAATAATCTGGGCAATCCACCCGGAGTATTTCTGGCGCTGTTTTTTCCAGCTCATGTCGTAATATTCCAATTCAATTTCCTGATAACGCTTAGTCCCCCGGACACCTGCCAGTGACAGACACCCCTCCTCGGTCTCGTAGGGACCGGACTTCTTCACAATCACTGGATTGAACATGGCCACATTCATAAAGCCCATACTCACGGCGATGATGCTTTTGTTCACACCAATCATATTGGCTGCCATACCCACGCAGCCCGCTTCATTGGCCTTCAAAGTATCCAGCAAATCCAAAGCAATCTGCATGTCAGCCTGGGTAGCAGGCTCCGCCTTTTTACTTAAAAATAGTACATCTTTACATACTGGTTTTACCATTTTCTTCCCTCTAACTCCAAGTCTTCCAGATTTCCGGCTGATAGCCCACCGTGGCCTGCTTTCCGTTCCGCACAATGGGTGTCTTGATTACCTGCTGATTAGCCAGAAGCTTTTCTTCTCTTTCATCAGCTGAAATATATTTCACCAGCGCCAGGGCATCCTTGTCCTTACAGTCCTCGTTGATGACCGCATCGATTCCGCCCACCACTTGACAAACACTGCGAAACTCCCCTTTACTGATTTCCTTCTCACTCATATCGATAAATTGAAACTTGATGCCCCGCTCCTTGAAGTACCGCTGGGCTTTTTTGGTTTCGTTGCATTTTTTCGTTCCGAATATTTGGATGTTCATTTTATACCCCTAACTCCTTTACCCACTCCTCCAGTGATTCCACCGTCTGCTTACCATTTAACAGCTTACCTTCCACAAGCTCTGCGGATGCCGATACACTATCCTGTAGCTCTGCTAAAGTATTTCCAAAACCACTACCGCCAGAAGTAGCAAACAATATAATTTTCTTGCCACTAAAATCGTAAGTCTCCAAAAACGTGTTGATAATCGTCGGCGCTACATACCACCAAATAGGAAAACCTACAAAAATCACATCGTAAGCCGCTACATTTGCATTTGCTTCTTCTATAGCAGGACGAAAGCTCTTATCCTGCATCTCTATGGAGCTTCTGGACTTTTTATCCATCCAATTTAAATCCGCCTGGTTATAAGGTATCTGTGGCTTAATCTCAAATAGCTCTGCCCTTGCCGCCTTAGCTAAAAGCTCCGCTACGCCTTTTGTTACTCCGCTTGCACTAAAAAAAGTCACTAGTTTTTTGCTCATTACTTTGCCTCCATGATAAATTACATTACGACAAATATAACATATTTCCGGCATAGAAACGAGGCTTACTTTGTGAATGCAGTAGATAATATTACTTTCACCTCTTCCAGGTTATACACACCTCCGACCTCAAACCCCAGCAGATCCGGACGGGTTGGATATGTAATAATCACATCCTCTTTCTCACCTCGCACCCATATAAAAACCGTACGCAATCTCTGGGAATAAGTGAAAATATAATCCTCGTATTCCATACCAACTAAAGCATCATCAATCATATCCCCCGCCAAGCCATAGAAGCCAAATGGCCTGGTAACATTTGTAGGAGGATAGGCAGAACCATTCCACTCAAGCAGTCCTTCTTCACTGGTATCATAAAAAGCATAACCGGATTCTCCATCTGCAATGACATATACCGTATCATTTGTTACAATCTGGCTAAAGTCAGATAGTTCCTCCGATCGAAACCACTCATTTGTGAGGAGTATGTACACTTTTTTGACTTCCACATTTTTACCAAATTGTTCAATGATTTCAGGTTCAATGCCAGGAGTCAATTCCTGGCGATGAGATGGCAAAACTGCCACTTTTTTGATATCCTTAAAGACACACGCGAGCATCCCTGTTATTAACAAACCGAGGCAAACAATAAAAGCAAAAATAATTCTCCTTTTCATGGCATATCCCCCTTTACATATCTAGTCGAAATCTGCACAAGCATATTACCCTTTAAAAGAAAAAACAAAGGATAGATGCCAAACACCTATCCCCTGCAACGAAACACTCATGGACTGTAACTCTGTAATTCTCTTCCTCCACACAAATTTCCTCTTTTTGTTCTTCCATATCGCAATGCGATGGACAAAAGATACCTCGCTCCAGTCCGCGAGATATCTTTCGGAATACTTATTAAAAAAATTTCGTCTTCGCCTGCACCTTATCCAACGCCAGTCCAAACACTACAAACAGTACCGCGCTTCCCACGGACTGCACCAGATTCTGGGACAAAGATACCCAAAGCACTGCCGGATTTTCAAACAATACATATTCTGCCAGGAAATATCCCACTCCGGTGAAAAGATAACCAATCACCGCCGCAAACACATTGCGGGGAACCACGATTTTGGGCTTCTTCTCTGTAAATGGCAGAACTATCAGCATCTTGATAATCACCGTAGCAGGTGCCCACATGGGCGCAGTCAGCAGATCCGCCAGACCTCCGCCGATGGCTGCTGCCGCCAGTGCGTAGGGCTTGGGCAATATAGCTGCGGCCAGATAAATTAAGGCATCTCCAAAATGTATGTACGCCCCATTTGCTCCCATGGGAATATGGCAAATATAAGCCGTCATCAAGGTAATCAGCGCCGCCATGATGCCGGTAATGGTTAAATTCTTAAGCTTTCTATTCACATTCATACAAATTACCTCCTACAGTAGCTTATACAGGTACTTTTCAAAATTCACGCCATGCACGGTGGGAATGTTCTCCCGGGTAGCTTCTTCAATGGCTTCCTGTAAAAAGTAGGTGGCTTTTTCCACCGCCTCCTTCACGGATAGACCCTTCACCAATGAGCCACAGATCACCGAAGCAAACAAGTCACCTGTTCCGGAAAAGCCCTTCCCGGTAAATGGATTCTCCACATGCACGGTTTCCTTATCCGAAACTGCCAGATTTCCTACATATTCCCGACCATCCCTTGTGCGAATGATGCCTGTTACTACCACTGTCTGGGGCTTTGCTGCCTTTTCCAGAAGTCCTTTGCACAAATCTGCAATCTTCTCTATATAATTTTCATCCTGGCGATGGGTAATCATTTCCTCATAGCTCACATCCGACAAAAGGCAAAGCTCCATCAGGTTAGGAGTAATCACATCCGCCCGACTGGTCAGCTTTTTCATTCCCTGCAAAAACTCCTGACTGAACATATCATAGGTCATGCCCCGGTCACCCATCACCGGGTCTGCCAGGTAAAAGGTATCCTCCGCTTCAAACACCTCCAGAAAGTGCTCCAGCTTCCTAAGCTGCTCCACGCTGGCAAGAAAACCGGAATATATTCCGTCAAAGCACACTCCCATCTTCTTCCACATTTCTGTAAACATATCCATTTTGTCCGTTAAATCATCGCAGTAGTACTCGCCAAATTCTGTCTGGGCAGTAAGCACCGCTGTAGGCAGCGGACAAGCCTGCATACCCATCACGGAAATTACGGGGATTGCCGCAGTAAGAGAGCATTTGCCAAAACCGGACATATCATTTATTAACGCAATCTTTTTCATACATTATCTCCTGCATCTTTCACAATGCATCTAATGTATACCTTCTGTGGCCTTGTGAAAATATCCAGTTTTGATTATTTTGACCATGCCAGTTTGTTTATACTACCATGATAAGGGTACCAACGGCGATAAGAATACTTCCAATCAACGACTTGGCGGTAAACTTCTCATGCAGAAAAACAAAGGCCAGCACCAGGGTAATCACCACACTCAGCTTATCGATGGGCACCACCTTGGATGCCTCCCCCAGCTGCAATGCCTTATAATAACATAACCACGAAGCCCCCGTAGCCAGCCCTGAAAGAATCAGGAAAAGCCAGCTCCGTTTGCTGATATCCACAATTCCTCCCTGGGTATTTGTGAGCAGCACCATTCCCCAGGCCATGGCCACTACCACCAAGGTACGAATGGCCGTCGCCAAATTAGAATTCACGCCCTCAATCCCAATCTTCGCCAGAATCGACGTCAGCGCCGCAAAAACCGCCGACAAAATTGCAAACAAAAACCACATATTCAAACCTCCTTTTTCTTTCTATGAGAACTTCGCAGGGAACTGCGTCCGTGCTGCCGGGGTGGGGGATGGATGGTACATTTTTTATCAGAGCTGCAATATTAAGAATTTCTAAGGTTTCTGCGGAAGTTTTTTGAAAAGCCACGGGCCGGAGGCAATGCGCGTCCATGCGCAGTGCCTCCTCAAGTGGACATCCTTGTCCACTTGTCCCTGATTATTGAGCAGAAACCTAAGAAATTCTAAATATCTCCGCATTCAAAAAAATGTACCACCCATCCCCCACCCCGGCAGCACGGACGCAGTTCCCCCCACACTACCAAAAGCAGGTGAGAAGAATCCCACCTGCTTGTATTTCCCGCGTTTTATTTGAATAACTACTGAAGCAATGCAGCCTCTAAATCAGAAAGCATCGTGTCAAGTGCCTGAATACCACCGGTAGAGGTATACCATACGTTTGCATGCTGGATAAAGTATACGATGTTGCCATTCTTGTATACATCAAGCTCCTTGATTAAGTCGTTCTCGATTACCTCCTGTGCGCCCAGAACACCTTCGTCAGCTGCACCGGTAGCTGTGCTTCTGTCCAGTACAAACATGTACTCCGGATTTAAGTTGATGATGGTTTCCCAGGATGCGTCGTCGCCGTGAGCAGGCTTATCTACTTCACCGACAGTGTCGCCAAGGTTGATGCCACCCATTTCATTTCCGATGATGGATAGCTGGCTGTCAGTACCAAGGATGCTCATTGCGTTGTTGTTGTACATACCCAGAAGCACATTCTTACCTTCTACTACAGGCTTCAGTGCATCTACTCTGGTCTGGAAGCCTTCCATCATAGCCTCTACCTCCGCTTCCTTACCGAAAATGGAAGCAATGGTCTTTGCATTGTCTGCGGTACTCTGTACCACACCCTTCTCGTAATCTACAGCAAGATATACCACAGGTGCAATCACAGAAAGATTCTCAAACTCCTTGGAGAGACGTCCACCGATGAAGATGATGTCCGGCTCACAGATAGCAAGCTGCTCCATATCCGCAGTCTTTACAGAACCAAGATTCAAAATTTTCCCCTCAGAGTCGTCCGGATTGTAGTCAGTTAAGTACTCAATGGTCACCTTAGCACTACCCACAACTCTGTCGCCTAAGCCAAGAGAATCGATGATATCTAGTGCTGCCATATCTAAAATGGCAATTCTTTCCGGGTCATAAGGAACCTCTATATCTGCCATTTCCTTGTTTGCGTTCATCGCCTGAATGGTGATGGTTTCCGGCTTCGGGGTTTCTACAGGTGCTTCGGTAGCTTCCGCTTCGCTTTCCTGTGTCACGGCCTCTGTAGCCGGTACGGATTCATCCGCAATATTCGTATTTTCCTCTGCACCGCCGCATCCTACGACACTCAGTGCGAGCATTCCTGCAAGTAAAAGTCCGATTAATTTTTTCATTCTAGTCTCCTCCTATTTATGCTTAATCGCGGGTTAATAGTATATAGTCAGCGGTTTGCCGCCTATATTCATGATTTCAAAATCCACCTTATAGATTTCTGATAAGGTTTCCTTGGTAATGACCTCTTCCACCGGCCCGAATTTGGCAATCCGTCCATTTTTAAAGGCACAGATGTAGTCCGAGTAAAAGGCCGCATAATTGATTTCATGCAGAACCAGTATTACTGTTTTGCCCAGCTCGTCACAGAGCCTCCGGGCTATGCGCATCAGGTTGGTGGCATGATAGATATCCAGATTGTTGGTAGGCTCATCCAAGAGCACATACTCCGTATCCTGAGCAATGACCATGGCGATATAAGCTCTCTGCCTCTGGCCACCGGAAAGCTCATCAATATACTGGTCTTGGTACTCCTGCAGCTCCATATATGCAATGGCTTTATCCACCATCTCATTATCTTCCGGGGTAAGCCTGCTGCCGGAATAGGGAAAGCGCCCAAAGGCCACCAGCTCCCGCACGGTCAGCTTCATCTGCACATTGTTGTGCTGTGTCAAAATCGCCAGATGCTTGGCAAGCTCCTTGCTCTTCCACTTGGTCAAATCCTGTCCTTCAAAATCAATCACGCCTGCATCTCTGGCAATCAGCCGGGAAATCATACCCATGACCGTAGATTTTCCGGCACCGTTGGGACCAATCAAGGATAAAACCTTTCCCTTTGGCACCGTAAAGCTCACTTCCTTTACTACGGTTTTGGAGCCATAGCTCTTTATCAAATCCACAACATTCATCGAAATTTAGTACGCTCCTTTCTTAAAAAGCAGCAGATAGAGGAAGTAAATTCCTCCTGCAATGGTCACAAAGGTGCTTACCGGCACCGTGAAATGGAACAGGTGCTGGGAAATCATCTGGCCTCCTATCAGTGCCAACATGCCCATCAGCGACGCTCCCACCATCAGATGGGAATGTTTGTATGTCTTGAAAATCTGTCGTGACATGTTGGCAACAATCAGTCCCAGGAAGGATACAGGACCGATGGTTGCCGTAGCTACTGCCATACAAAGCACTACCCCAAACAGCAGCTTTCGAATCACATTGTCGTAATCTACACCCAAATTAATTGCCTGATTTCTGCCCATGGTAATCACGTCCAGAAGGCCAAGCTCCCTACGCAGCACAAAGGCCAGCACCAGAAGCATAATGGTGGCAAACAGAATAATTTCCCCATTTATATTGTTAAAATCCGCCACCAGACTGCCCAGCAGGGCGTCGTATTCGTTGGGATCCATCACCCTTATCATGGCGGACTGTACGCTTCCAAACAGGGAGGACAGCACCGTTCCGATAAGCATAATATACAAAACGTTATGCCCGGTCTTCTTAAACAGGTACCAGTAAATCAAGGTTCCTACCACGCCCATGGTCAAAAGGTCCACCGCAAAGGCAAGGTTGGCATTCAAAAACAAAGTACTACCGGTTCCCAGCACAAATACCGCTGCGGTATGCAGGAAGGAATAAATGGAATTCATGCCCAAAAGAGCCGGGGTCACAATGCGGTTATTTACAATGGACTGAAAAATCAGTGTCGCCGCACCGATGGAGATACAGGCAATTATCATACATAACAGGGTGGGCAGTCGAAGGCTTAAAATATACTGAAACAGCTTCGGCTTCTCGGGATGGGAATTCACCAGCAGGTAAAAGACTACTGCCACCAAAACCATCACTGCCAAAAGTGCCAGCCGGGTTACATTTCTTCGGTGCATTTTCGCTCTATTCACAAATGCCCACCTCCTTATTTCTCCTGTGGTGGTGATGCCTTCCATGATGAGCTCCATGAAGATGTTTTCTATGATGTCCTCCCCAGCGGATGGCCTTCTTCCCATGCTTTAATTTATAAAACAGCATGATGATGAAGATAATACTTCCGATGATTCCCACCACCAGCTCCATGGGAATCTCATAGGGTTTAATCACACTGCGGGCAATCATATCGCACAGCAGTACAAACAGTGCACCGAAAAGTGCCGTATCTATCAGGGTTCCTCGAATTTTATCTCCCTTAAACAAGGTCACCAGATTGGGGACAATCAAACCAATGTAAGAAATCTGTCCCACAATCACGATGACACTGGCAGTGATTACTGCCGAAATGGAAAGGCCTAAAATCAATATTACATTGTAATTCACACCCAGATTTCTGGAAAAATCCTGCCCCATGCCCACGATGTTAAAGTGGTTTGCATAGATAAAAGCCAGAATTACCAGCGGTGCCACCAGATACACCAGCTCATAGTTTCCTTTCAGTATCAGCGCAAAGGAACCGGAAAAGTAGGTGGAAAGCTGCTGTGTCACCTCTGCCTGGTATGCCAGGAAATTAGTGACGCCACCGATGATATTACCAAACATAATACCCACCAGCGGTACCAGAACCGTATCCTTCACCTGTATCCTCTGCACAAAGAATACAAAGAGCAGGGTGCCGATGATTGCGAAGATAAAAGCAAAGATGGTTCGCATTCCCAGCCCCATGGTGGGAAGAAATACCATGGAAAGTACGATTCCCAGCTGGGCGGATTGGATCGTTGCACCCGTAGTAGGGGAAACGAATTTGTTCATACAGAGCTGCTGCATAATCAGTCCCGCCACGCTCATTCCTACGCCGGTACACAAAATGGCAAGGAGTCTGGGAATTCTCCCCAGTATGAATATTTTCAGTTCCATTCCCTCCCTGCCGGAAAGCAGCGTAGGAATATCGATATCCATTACACCAACAAACAAAGAAACGCAGGATAAGAGGATAAGAAGTATTGCTAATATAAATGTGCTGAACCAGCTTTTTCTGCATATCTGTTTTATCATTTTCGCAAGGTTACACCTTTCTACAAAAAGTTAGTCTTTGCTAACCATCATTTAAAAAGAACAGCCAGCTGAAAACTGACTGATTTTCCTTTTGTTCGCCAACGCTAACTAATGTATCACGTAACTATCCAGATTGCAACTGCCCATTTTTCCCAGTTCGTTATTTCATCAAAAAAAATACTTCCGGCAGTTAATTACCGGAAGTACATCATTACTTATGCAAAAAGCTGCATTACAATCTGCACAATCATTAATCCGCAGAACAGAATCATTCCCACATTTAAGAATACTGTGGAGAAACGCTTTCCTTTTGGAAGCTCCTCTTCGGTGTGGTTTACCACAAATTTCTTTCTCTTTACGATTAACAGGATTACTCCAATAATCACCAGCACAAACAGAATAAGTGCATAACCAAAGAATAACATGATACCACCCATATTTGCCGTCACCATATTGGTAAGCTCCTCAACAGATGCAGTCTCCATAGCTGTTGCCAGCTCTAAGAAACCACTTTTTTCCATAACAAACATTGCCACGATGGAAGACATAAAGTTATTCAGCATGTGGAGCAGAATGGTATGTAACACATTTCTGGTTCTGGTATAAATAAATCCGTAAAAGCATCCCATGATAAAGGTAAATGCAAACTGGTTTAAGTTGGCATGGAAGAGACCGAACATAGCACCGGAAAGGACAATGGCAAGACCCTCACCATACTTGGACGCTCTGTCAATGAGCAGCTTACGGAAGATAAATTCCTCTACAATGGGAGCAAGGATTACCATGAAAACAAGCATGGTTACCATATTCAGCTGCATGGTTACATTCACAATGGGATTTTCCACAGAGCTCTGCTTAAACACCCCGATAATAGTTGTGATCACAGTACCTAAAATGTTGCCGATATACACCAGCGCGAAGCTCATGATAAAAGCCACAATCCACTGACCTACGGTCATTTTCTTCTTCTGGATAGCCCCCTCAGCCACCGGTACTCTCTTGATAAGTGCAATCATGATGGGGTAACCAATCAGATACATAGGCAGCATATAGGACATGGTCGCGAAACTACCATCCGCCATATACATGGGTGCCACAGCATTACCAATACTGATGCCCACCAGCTGCACCGCATAAATTATAATTGCTCCAATAAAATACATTAACCCTAATTTTGAAAAATACTTCTTTTCCATACTCTCACCTTTAACCCTTCTTTTGTTTATTTTACTTGTTTTTTCTTTTTGTGCCATTCGCCCAGTGCTACCACCAGGAATGCAATAATTGCCAGCTTAATTCCCTGTTGCCAGATATTTCCAATATCCACTTTGAAAATCCATTCCAGGATTTGCAAAGTAAGTGTGGTTGTGCATATCAGCAAAAACAGTATCACCACACATGCACAAACTTTTCGAATTATGCCCTTCATTTATTCTCCCCCTTCCTCTTACAAGCCGATTCCTGCTACAAAACCGCCAACTGCGAAACCAATTAAGAACGCAACAATCATCAGTACCAAAAAGGCTCCGCTAATCAGGAGAAGTCTCTGGGTCCAGCCCATGGTCTCGTTGTGACCGGGATTTAAATACACCGGTGCTTCCCCATCTTTTATGCTGCGTCTGTACACGATAGTGTCACCTTCGATTACGGTAAGAAGCTCAAAGCCCTTGCTCTGTGCCTCCGCCACACTCAGTTCGTACCATTTCAGTCTTCTGTCGGTCCAGTCCTTTTCATCATTTTTGAACGCTTCACCCTGCGCCTTCATGCGGTTCTTCAGCGCCTTCATGGTGTCGATTTCATACTGATACACCTTTTCCGTTTCTGCAAACAGATAGGTTCCTTTGTCATACTCAGTAAACATCAGCCCCTGCTGCGCCTTCTGCTGAAGGTAAGAAAGTAGCTCAGCAGTCTTTTTAAACTTCTTCTCTTCGCCAAAGCGTTTCCTATGTTCCCACTCTTCACGGCTTAAGCAAAGCTCATCATGCCAGCCTCTGGATAGCTTCATCATCCACACACAGTAAGCAATATCTATCACCATATACACAATATAGATCCATGCCAGCCCGGTAAAGGACTGACCAAGGATGCTCATAATTGCAAAATACAGCAGGAAGCAAAAGGTAAATGCCAGCATGGACTTTAACTGTATCATCAGCATATTCTGCCCTTCTTTAGTGAACTTTTCCGCTCTGGCTCTGCGCATCTCTTCGTCATCGTAGAATTCATCACTTTCGTCCCCGGCCTTATCCTTCACAAAGTAGTAATTCATAGCCTCGTCGTGAGTGATGACCTGCCAGCCCGCCTGCTTGGCAATATCCAGTGCGGTCTTTCTTGCAAAAATCTTTTCCTTCGTTGGCTTTCCCTGTACGGAGAATTTCTCGATTTCGTACACCTTCTCCGAAGGCTCTATCTCTTCAAATTCATACCGCATACCTAAGGTCATATCCTTTAACAGCCAGCCCTGTCTGGCCATTTCCTCCAGCCAGTCACGCTCCTTCAATATACTCGAAAAATACTTCCATTTCTTCATTCCCTTACCCCCTCAAAATCTTATCGCCATTTTCACACTGTTTCTCTAATCGCTCCTGCTCCAAATAAAGCAACTCCTTACCGTCCTCCGTAATCTGGTAGGTTTTCTTTCCATCCACCTCACTGACCACAGTAATCATCTCATCATCCACCAATCGCCCCAGCATGGTGTACAATGTGCCGGTGCCCATTTTCACTCTTTCCTCCGTCAGCTCCCGGACAAACTTCATGATGCCATACCCATGATTAGGCTCCAATAACGCCAATAACGTATAAAATATGGTCTCCGTCATGGGACAATATTTTTTTTGCAGCTTCTCCTCCATTCCTCTCCTCCTTTACACTTTGTACTCCCCTTTAGCCAAGATGTTCGAGAGGGATGCTTCGGGGTAGGAGCTGGAATATAGCAGTGTTAATTTTTCAGACTCCGATATTTAAGATTTTCTAAGTTTGCTGCATAAAGGTTAATGTAGGGCGACGCGTCGTAGGCAATGTGCTTCCCGTGCACAGTGCCTCCTAATCCGGGCGTCCATGCCCGGATTCCGCTGAATATGGAGCAGCAAGCTAAGAAAATCTAAAATATCTCCATATTCAAAATTAACACTGCTATATTCCAGCTCCTACCCCGAAGCATCCCTCTCGAACATCTCTGGTTATCCTCGACATGTCGACCGTAAACATGTTTGCTCGCGACATGTCGAGTCTCGATATATCTTATATTGACATATTATAACTAGGTTTCATAATTGTCAACCACTTTTTTTAAAAAATTGAACTAAAAAAGCCTTCCCCACCCCCGGCACAGCCCACGGATTCGGTCAGGCGTCACCACCACAACAAAACCCTGTGGCACATTACATGCAACAGGGTCTGTCTATTATATCCAGTATTCTATTATCAACATGATTTACGAATTGGTCTCACTATTCATATAAAGTGGCCAACCGGTGGTCTGTCCCATAGCGGTCACCGTGGTTCCCACGCAGCCTTTGTTCTCCAGCCATGAAATCGCTACTACGCCAAGATAGGTATCGTAGCCGTCCACAACTACCTTAATGTAGCTGTCACCGTACATATTCCAGGTACCGGTAGCATCACCGCTGATGGTGCCATCTGCATTTAAGGTCACATAAATACCCTCGGTGGTGACATAAGGATCACCGGCAAGTACCATCTGGAACTGTCCGTTCTCTGCAAAAGCAAGGAACTCCTCCTGGGTCACAGTACGGTCTACTTCCCCTGCATAACGGTTCGCATTGATAACGATGTCACCTACGGAGTTGATATAGTACTGATGTGCCTGCATCATAAACTTGGTACTGGAAGCTGCCAGCGGATGTCCATTGTCACAGGCACCCACTTTATCGCCCTGATATGCCAGAGTTCTGGTCATCAGCTGTGCAATATTTACACCATCACTGGTGGTATATAAGTCACCGTGTCCCGGTGCGTGAATATCGAAGTCATAGTCCGCCCACTTGAAGGAGGACATTGCGATATACTCGGTACTTCCCTCGATACGGTCTGCGGTAGTGATATATCCTTCGCGGTCCAAATCCTTCCTATAACCGGATAAAGGCGGGAATAAGCCGGTTACCAGCTCCTTGCCAATCCAGCCGGAAGCCATGGGGTCACCGCTTAAGTTGCTAAAGCTGGTAATATCCTCGCTCTTTGCAGTAAAAAGTACATAGTTTCTGGAAAGTACGCCCAGACAGGTCATCAGATAATAGTAGTCATCCTTCACCTCGGTAACGGTTCCGTCCTCTGCCACCATGGGCACGTCATACTGGTGGGTAATAAGACTACCCTCTGCACAGTAGGTCATATGTCTTCCGTAGTAAGAGTGTACCTCGCCGATATCCGTTGCGCGGGCCTCTTCCATATAGGTATTGATGGTTGCTTCATCCAGCCAGCCGGTCTGTCCATCCTTACGAAGTCCGGTCTCCGGGTCAAGTTCAATCATATAGGTACCGGCACCAAAGGAACCAAAGGTTAAGTACATATTACCATCTGCATCATACACTACCTGTGGGTCAAGTGCTACCACATTGTAGTAAAGAGCATCCTGAGCATAGTCACTGATGGACTGTACAATGACATCCACATACTTAAAGGAACCAGCCTCTAAGGTAGGAGACCATGCAAGCACGGTACATACTCTATCATGCTTTTCTTCATCCACTGCGGAATTTACAATACAGGTGTACAACCAGTAACCGCCGTAAGCCGCAGGCACAATATCCGCTGCCCAGTACTGGCACTTCTTCGCGTCCTTTAACATCCAGTCATTAATTTCTGTCCAGCCATACTCCTCCATCTGCTCTGCTTTCGGAGTGGTCTGTCCCAAAACCTCCCAATGCATCAAATCGGTAGAACGACGGATGGTATTGCCGCCTTCCCAGCCGGTCTGTACCATGTAATAATAACGCTGGCCGTCAATCTCCACTTCCGTTAAGGATGGGTCATGTACGCCACCGTTGCCGTCTGCATCGTTCCAGAGGAACTCATACTCACCATCATCCATGGAGCCTCTGTCGATATCATAGTTGGGGTCTGAAGGGTAAGCCGCTGCCACATTGACGGACACGGTATATACCACATCACTGCCACTCTTTAAATCCAGGAATACCTTGCCGCTTTCCTTTGCTGCAGGATTGGCTGTAATGGTGCCCGTAGCTGCATCCCAGATCGCTAAAGTGTCCACTGCCACAGAAGCATAATCCTCACCAATTGCAGACACTTCCACACTGTCAATACCACAGCCGTCCACCAGCTCTAAGGTGTAGCTCTTGTCCTCCTCGGTCAGATAACCTAAGGACAGATTGTCATAGCAGATAGTAGGTGCAATATCACCCTTTACATACTTCTTGCTGCCATCCTCGTTACGATTGGAAGCCATCTTCACATCGTAATCCATAGGAACAAGGCTGGAATCCGTAGGGGTAAACACATATCCCTCCGGCACAGGCTCCTCTGTAGGAGCAGGTGCTTCTGTCGGTGTTGCATCAGAAGCTGCCACCTCTGATGACTGCTGAGGATTCTGCTCCTGCAGCTCACTTAAGGTTTGGCCACCTCCACAGGCCGTCAGCTGCATCATCATACAGCCGGCCAGCGCAAGACTAAGTAATTTGTTTCTTCTCTTTAACATATAAATCCTCCCTTATATATCTACAGGAACGGTCTTTTATCCAAAACCAGTTTTAAAGGCTTCGATGTCCGGATATATCCCGGCAACGCATCCTGTAATACCGCCAGTGTACACACAATGGCAAAAAGTGTATTTAAATCATTCAAAGTCTCGGATTCTTCCGGATTCATGGCCAGAAGCTGGGTAATCAGCCCATCTGCAATCTCCTTCAGTATCTCCTGCGTCTCCTCGAACCTGCTTCCTGCCCGGCGCTGTACTCTCGCCAGAAGGTATGTAAAATCAATATCCGGCCAGCCTACGGACTTGGAAAAATCCATGCAGACCCCCTCACGGTACGCCTTGATACAAGTATCTAACAACTCCTTCGGATAGGGTAATGCACGCTTGGCATATTCATAGTTGAATACATAATGGAAGGTGCTTGCCAGATAATGAAAAGCCTCCGCCCCCTCTAAGGCCCCCTTCTTCCACAGTCCTGTAGCTGGGTCAGCATTTTCATCCAGCCACTGGAAATAAAGATCCTCCCAGTCATCCGCCACAGTATCCGTAAGCAGCATGGACGCATAGATGCCGGCTCCAAGATGGGCTCCCAGCCAGGGATTTTTCGCCCAATCGATACTGTCCATAAATGCCCAGAGCCCCTCTTTCGACTGATACTTCGCAAATCCCTTTGCTGTATAAAGAGGTTTTGCATCCAGAAGATTCAAAGCACCACTGACAAACGCCGTGGTATGGGTCTCATAGTTCCCCGGATTCATAAAAAGTCCATCCTCAGGATTCTGGAAATCCTGCAAAACCTTCACAAAGGCGGCTCTCTCTTCCATAGCGGAGGGTAATGCGCCGATGGTATATAAAATATTCACTGCATTGGCACAACCATAGGGTGTAGAACCAAGGTCGCGGCTTCCTTTTTCATCCTGGGTAATCCAGCGGGTATACTTTCCCGGCTCCCCCAGATAGTGGCGCTCCACAATTCGTTCCACTTCCCCAATAAACGGTCTTAAATCATACATAACCCCGTTCCTCACTTATTTTAAAATATCTTCAATCATCTTCAGCTCTTCTTCGGTGAAGCTTCTATTCTTCAGTGCAGCAATATTCTCGGTTACCTGAGATGCACGGCTGGCACCCAGAATTACGCTTGTCAGCTTGCCCTGCTGCAGTGCCCATACCAGAGCCATCTGTGCCAAGGACTGGTCTCTTTCCTTAGCGATTTCGTTCAGTCTTGCCACCTTGGAAATGACCTCCTCGGTGATGGCCTTCTCGCTTAGGAACACGCTCTTTCCTGCCGCTCTGGAATCTGCTGGAATACCATTTAAGTACTTATCTGTCAGCATTCCCTGAGCCAGAGGACAGAATGCGATGGAACCCATACCGGCATCCTCGATTACCGGGATAAGCTCCTCATTCTTTCTATCCAGCATGGAATACCTGTGCTGGTGGATAAGGCAGGGTACACCCATCTCCTTTAACATAGCTGCAGCCTCAGCCAGCTTCTCCGGATTATAATTGGATAATCCCACATACAGAGCCTTTCCGGAACGCACAATACCGGCCAAGGCATCCATAGTCTCCCAAAGAGGTGTCTCCGGGTCCATGCGGTGATGATAAAAAATATCCACATAATCCAGACCCATGCGCTTTAAGCTCTGATCCAGAGAGGACACCAGATATTTCTTGGAACCCCAGTCTCCGTAAGGTCCCGGCCACATGGTATAGCCCGCCTTGGTAGAGATAACCAGCTCATCCCTGTAGGGCTTTAAATCCGTAGCCAGCATCTTGCCAAAGTTCTCTTCTGCGCTTCCCGGCACAGGACCATAATTGTTCGCTAAATCAAAGTGGGTAATACCCGCATCAAAGCTGGTAAATACAATGTCCTTCATATTGTCGTAGCTGCTTCCGCTACCGAAATTGTGCCACATACCAAGGGACATAGCCGGCAGCTTTAAGCCGGTCTTACCGCTTCTGTTGTAAATCATATTTTCGTATCTGTTTTCCTTTGCAATATACATAAGAACCCCTCCCAATTCATTGTTATTTTCATCATATCAAATCCATCGTCAAAAATCTACTTCTATCCCACATGTCTTTCGAATCTCTCAAAGCCAAGAATCTTCTCGATTTCCTTAAGAGCATCCTCCGGAATTACAAACCCACTGGCTGCAATATTATTTTTCAGCTGCTCCGGCTTGCTGGCACCGGTAATCACGCTGCTAATAATATCCTTTCTCAAAATCCAGGCAAGAGCCAGCACGGACACATTGGTATCCAGTTCTGCTGCAAGCTTCGACAGCTTCTCCACCTTATCAAGATTTTCATCGGTGAGCAGATTATTCACCTGCTTATCCGCCTGATGAGTGGCTCTGGAGCCTTCCGGATAGGGCTGCCCCTTCTTATACTTTCCGGTAAGAAGTCCCTGTGCCAAAGGGGAAAACGGAGTGATGCCGATACCATATCTCTCACATACATCCACAATTTCATGCTCAATATAGCGGTCCATCATGTGATACTGGGGCTGAATAACCGTCATAGGATACAGATTGTATCTTTCAATAATCTTCTGGGCCTCCATAAGCCGGGCAGCTCCCCATTCCTCACTGACACCATAGTACAGAATCTTGCCCTGACTCACCAAATCACTGAGAGCCCGAAGGGTCTCCTCCATAGGTGTGGTAGGGTCAAAGCGATGACAATAGTACAAATCAATATAATCCATATTCAAATTCTTCAGACTGCGGTCAATATTGTTAAAAATGTGCTTTCTGGACAAGCCTCCACCATTTACGCCCGCGCCGGTTTTAAAAAATACCTTACTGGAAACTACGATGTCCTCTCTATCATACTCACTGAGCACATCTCCCAGAAAGCGCTCTGCCGCACCATTTCCGTAAGCATCTGCACAATCAAAAAAATTCACTCCCTGCTCATACGCCAGCTTTACTGTCTCCTTGGCAAGCTCGTACTTTTCACTGCCCCTTAAGTCCGTCATCCAGCTTCCTAAGGAAACCTCACTGACCTTTAAACCTGATTTTCCTACATTGCGATATTTCATAACCCTCTCCTTTTCCTGTGCTGACGCACTTATAATAATATTTGTCCTGTTTTTATATATGCTAACACTTCAAGTGCACTTGAAGGCAATAGTATTTTATCACTAAAATTAATTAGATATTTATCAAAACAGAATATTGACAGATTGATTAGATGAATATATAATCAAATCATCTAATTAGATAATTATCGAATCAAAAAGGAGTACATCAGAATGAATAAATATATTGAATATTTAGAAGATACCATCAAAGAATTGCAGAAAGAGGAAGAGGCACTTATTTTGGCAAGCCGAAAGGATGAAGCCAATTTTGTCAAAATAAAAATCAATATTTGCGATATTAGCAAAACCATTTACAATGCTTCTGCAAAGACAAACACGGGCGATGCTTTAGAAGCAGAGTATTTGAGACAGTTGACAAAACTACCGGAAAATTGGAGAATATCCTTAGATAAAGCTAGGGAACATGGTGACATACAGAAAAGCGTGATTGAAGAAATCAAGCTTGAAATGTTACAAACGATTAAGACTAAGTTTGAAGAATTAGGAGCGTGTGAATAACATGGTAGAGGCAGATGCAATTAAATTATTTAAGTGCTTAGCAGATAAATCCAGATTACAGATTCTAAAATCCTTAGCAAAAGAGGATATGTATGTGGAACGCTTGGCAGAGCGATTGGGACTCACCCCCGCTACTATTTCTTTTCATCTAAAAAAACTGGAGGATGCAAAAGCCGTCACCTCTTATAAAGAGCAGTATTACACCATGTACTCTTTGTGCAAAGAGGTGTTTATGACCAATATATTGGATATCATAAACGAAGAATCCGAGGTCATTGATGAGCAAAAGCAGCGAGAGGATGCGTACAGAGAAAAAGTAATCAAAACCTTCTTTGAGTACGGACGCTTAAAAGCAATACCCGCTCAGCGAAAGAAACAGCGCATTTGCCTGGAGGAAATTGCAAAAGCATTTTCATTTGGCACAGAGTATGATGAAAAAGAAGTAAATGAAATCATACTACGCTTCCATGATGATTTCTGCACCATCCGCAGGGATATGATTTCAGAGCATATCATGGAGAGGGATGGACGGATTTATAGGCTGAAATAAGGAATATAGAAAAGGACTGCCTTTGTGTGTTTATAACAACAAAAGGTAGTCCTTGAGTTTTAATTATTCAATAAAATGCTTTATACCTTGGTTAACAGTTACTCTCTAATCTTCAAATTCCAAATCATGAAGATTTATTCCAAACTTTTCAAGTTTGACTCTGGTGGTTTTGATTTCATAATCTAATACTTTATTTTCGCAGGTATTGGCATGCTTTATTGCCTGCAACGCCTTATAATAATCAATAACATTGTCTATCACTTCAAACTGGTTCATCTCATCCATACCTTCCACCGCCCTTCTAAGTACATTATAGGCAGATTTCCTAATGGTGTAAAGTCCTTTATTCAATTATTAACTTTTGGCCTTGAAATCCCGCCGGAACCGGCTTAGAAGCAGTTGGTCTTGCGACCGTGAAAACCAATTGTTTTCGAACTCAAATTTATAAGTGCATTATACTAATGAAATTATTATTTTGCAACTACATTTTTCCACCAGAAGTCTTTTCTGAAAAGTAATTCTTCCTTTTCAGAAGAATTTTGTCGGTGTATAATACTTAAATAACAACTTAAGGGGATGCCTGCGTGCTATTCAAGGTGGATATGTATGCCTATTATGCGGAGCCAGAAATACGGGATGAAATTCAATATGTTTGGTATCTGGATATCGCATGAGAAGAGAATTTTTATTAGAAAGAAAACATAAATGAAAAGAGTATTGTCATTAGTAGCATGTCTAGTATGTTCTATCATACTGACTGCATGTCAGGAAAATAAATTATTGGAAGAGAAATTATTCCTTGCCAAGCTGGATTCTATTAGAGGTGATTATACCTACGAAGAAATACAAGACATGGATTCAGATAAATACTACTGTGTGGAAAAAACCTGTGGAACCTTAGATTTTCTGATTTTCAAGGATGCCGAGTCTTTTTTGGAGGCTTTTGGATTTGCCAAGGAAGCTCCTTTTTATGAAATTTATGTAGAAGAAGAATTAAAGCTAACTTTGTACTATGATGAGGAAACACAGCTTGGGTGTGGCGATGACGGGTCTGGCTGGGGATTTTGCTTTTTGGGATGCACGCAAACCGAATGGAACGGTTTTCCCAGGGGAGACTATATGGAGCTGGTGTCCGCATACGGTGAACGACCGGAAGATTATATGGGTGATGTTGCCTATGACGAAATAACGGAATATGATGCGCAAGGTCGTCTTACAGAATATCGTGTCACAGGTGCCGTCGAGCTTTTAGAGGCAGAACTGGGTGATGCCGGAGGTACGGACGACGTAGCTTTGCGCATCACCTATCGGTATCATACCAACGGTGAAGTAGCATACAGAGCATATTTTCACAATCCATTTATTTTAGGTACCACATCATCTTCAATAAAAACATGGTTTGATGAACAGGGTAGACCGGTTTATGAGCAGGCATATATCACACATGGGTCTTTGAACTGGTATTATATTTACGAGGATGATGATAAAACTCCGGAATATATTTTGTACATGGATCATAATGGTGGAAATGCAGAATTTTCCACTACAATAACACCAGATAGTAAGCAAGATAAATAGCAATAGGAGATTTCTATGAACACATACACAATCAGAGACTTATCCCAGCGTTTTGATGTTCCTTCCTCTACCCTTCGCTATTACGAGGATATGGGACTTTTGGAAAACGTAGAAAGAACCGACAACAATCAACGCATCTATACGGATGAACACATCCGCCGCTTGGAGGGCATTAACTGCTTTAAGAAAACCGGTCTGCCCATCGCCAGGATTCAAGAATTTTACCAATATGAAAAGGATGTGGATACACACATCGAAGAAATCATCCAGCTGGTTACGGAGCACGAAAGCAATATTCAGAACAAAATCGCAGAATTGCAACAGGAGCTTCTCCACATCCAGCATAAGGTGCGGTTTTATAATGGAATCAAGGAAGCCATAGATGCTGGACAAGAGCCGCCGAAGTGGGAGGATTTTACCTAAAATCCTCCTTTGACTTCCTTTACAAATTATGTCCTTGGTATTGTATTGTTACAACATAGACTACTTTGCTTACTTCATCAATTCGGAAAATCACAATATAATTGTCGACCAGCAACTGTCGATAACCTTTTCCGACATATCTTCCCTCCATGCGTTCTTGATGGGACTGGGGAAATATATCCAAATTCAGAATAGCCTGTTTGATTCTATCAATCTGACCTCTTGCATTTTCAGGAGCCTGTTTTTCCTTTGCAATATATTCATAAATACTTTCCAATTCACGTATGGCTCTGGGATTGAGCTTTACTTTGTATTTATCCAAAATACTTTTTCTCCAGTTCTACAAAAACTACATCTGCATCGACTGCTTCCGCTCCATTTGCTACTTCCTGCTCCGATTCATGAATAGCCAGGTCAATTCTGTTGATTCGTGCAAACTTATCATATAATTCACTACTCATCACGACTAAGTCACTATATCCATTTTTGGTGATGAAAATAGGCTCCTGCACCTTATGAGCAATATTGGAAATCTCGGTTGTGTTACGTAAATCTTTAATAGGCATTATAAGTGGCATAATGTTTATCTCCTTTCGATGGCACAATTATAGCATAATTATGCACTTATAACAATGAAAATATGTGAGCAGCCTTTCCAAACTATCTTATAACTCCTTGTCCGTTATTGTGTGATTGTGCTATGATTGATGTAGTTAAACATGCATTTGTAGAAAAGGATGAGAAAAATGATAATTTTAATATCAGGAGCATCACATACCGGCAAGACTGCTCTTGCTCAGAAACTTTTGGAAAAATATAAATATCCCTATTTATCCATAGACCATTTGAAAATGGGGTTGATTCGTAGCGGCTACACCACTCTTACCCCCGAAGATGATGATCAGCTTACCGATTATCTCTGGCCCGTTGTTCGTGAAATGATTAAAACGGCCATAGAAAACGAGCAGAATCTTGTTGTTGAGGGATGCTATATTCCTTTTGATTGGGAAAAGGACTTCGATGAAGAATATCTTGAGGATATCCGATACTATTGCCTTGTGATGAGTGAAAACTATATCAGAACCCATTTTGACCAGATAAAGAAGTACGCAAGCGTCATCGAAAGTCGCTTGGATGATGAATGGTGTACCATGGAAAATATATTACAGGCTAATGCGCAGATTTTAGCACTTGCTCAAAAGCACAAGGTAAACTATGTACTTATTAATGATGCATACGAAATCGATATTGATTTATAAAGACTTCAAAATCCGCCCACTCCCATCGGAATGGACGGATTCTTTTGTTTCACTTAATCAGTATACACTTCCCAAGTAAAGGTATAGTTCACATTATCGTTTTTGCTAAGACAAAGCTGTAGGTAATAGCTGCCGGACAGGTTGATATCTGTTAAGGTATACTCGGTCTGGCCGGAAAGCTGCTTGTACTGGCTGGTGGAGTTATAGCCCACCCAGAATTCCGTATCGCCGCTGAACTTAATCGAGGTCACCCCGGAGGCATCCACATCACCCAGTAAATCTGCAAAGCTGATGTCCTTGCTTGCCCACCAGTTTGCTCCGGTGATGGTGGTAGAGCCGGTATGTGCCACACCCGATTCCTGACTGAGCGCCGCTGTTGGCGCTGCCGTTGGCACAGGAGTTGCCGTAGGCGCCTGAGTCGGTGCTACTGTAGGAGCGGGAGTTGCTGTAGCTACAGCTCCTGAACTGCTGCCCTCTACACCTACGGACATGTAGAACAGATTAGCCGTGTTTGCCTTAGTCACGGTGTGAGTTCCTGCCGCAATGTCCATGGTCAGAATACCATCCGTTAAAGTATACTTTGTTCCATCCACCTTTACATTAGAACTGTTTGCGGAGTTGAATACAAGCGTCAGCTGTGCATCACTGTCCACAGTAAAGGAGATATTGGTGGAGGATTCCATCTTTAAGCACTGGGTCAAGGACAAGCCATTATAGCTTACCGTACCCTTACTGGTAGAAAGATTGCCGGTAATGCTGAAGAAATCGCTGTTTTTACCATCTGTAGTAAAGTTCTGTACATATGTAGCGACCTCTACATCCTGAGAAGGCGCCTGTGTGGGTGCTGTAGTTGGCGCCACAGTTGGTGCCACGGTAGGTGCTGTAGTCGGAGCCACAGTTGGTGCCGCTGTCGGTGCTTCGGTCGGTGTGGATACATTGCCGGAAACAGCAGGTAATGTATAGCTTCCTACCGTATAAAGTGCGGGCTGGGTTGGTGTGTCCATATCCGGTCCCACATAATAGCTGGTGTGTGGTGGCTGATTGTATGCCACGTTCTGCCATGCGATGGACAGTCTGTACTGAGAATCATGCATTAAGGTGTAAAGCTTTTCACTGGTTACATCCGTGGTCGTATAAATACGAAGTGCCGTATCATCGGAGGTCGGCCAAATCACCTCTTCTCTCCAGTCACCTAAAATATCACCCGAAAGGCTGGGGGTGGACTTGGTTCCGTTGTTAGAATGTACGTTAGAACCGGAAAGCGCCGTTACCACCTTATCGTTATTGTAGTCCCACTTACGAATCGTAGTGCCATCCAGACCCTCACGATATAAGTCTCCATCCCAGTAGGTGGCGAAGTTGATACCCAGACCGGATACCGCAGAGGTCACTGCCGTTCCATTTTTGGTGTAGTAATTACCATTACTTGCCAGAGTTACATAAGGATAGAAATCCGGGTCGATATTCAAAATCAAACCACGGCCGATATCCTTGCTGAGCTTCTTGCACCAAATAGTGCTGCCACTCTTTGCTTTTCTCAGCTGAATACTCTCGATATCCGAAGACTTGGTTTCATGCACCTGATAAATCTCCAGACCATCAATATCCGGGTCAAAATCGCCTACGTGGAGAGCATCTCCGTGACCATCTCCGGTAGTATAGAGACCGGTTCCGTCATGGTCGATAACTGCGGAACCATATACGATTTCATCCTTGCCATCTCCATCCACGTCTGCAATACTCAGGTTATGATTTCCCTGACCTGCATAGCTGGAGTTGCCGGAATTATTGGTATCAAATACCCATTCTTCATTTAATTTTCCGCCCTTGTATTCATAAGAAACAATCACACTTCTTGTATAATAACCACGACATACCACAAGGCTGGGGGTCTTGCCGTCAAAGTAAGCTACTGCCGCAAGGAAACGGTCCACACGGTTACCGTAGCTGTCACCCCAGTTTTTTACCGTACCTCTTGCCGGGTTATAGTCGATGGTAGTAAGTACCTTACCGGTCTTACCTTCAAACAAGGTGAGATACTCCGGACCGCTGAGCACATAGCCACTGGAATTGCGGTAATCCTTGGAAGCATCCCCGATAACGGTTCCGTCACCGGCCACCGTACCATCCGCAGTTTTCATGGCAACCTCTGCCTTACCGTCACCGTTTAAATCATAGGCCATAATCTGGGTATAATGTGCGCCTGCACGGATATTCTTACCCAAATCGATACGCCATCTCATGGTACCATCCATTTCATAACAGTCCACGTATACATTGGAGGTATAGCCGGACTGGGAATTATCCTTGGCATTGGAAGGGTCCCATTTTAAGATAATCTCATATTCGCCATCGCCGTCCACGTCTGCTACCGTAGCATCGTTGGCAGAATAGGTTACGGTAGAGCCATTCAAGGTAGTGTTGGCGGGCTTATTAATAGGCACGTCCTTATAATTATTGCTCCAAGGTGTCACGGTATCGGACTGATTGGTCTCGGTGCCGTTCACCACCGCGCGAACCATATAGGATGCATTGCTGCTGCCCGAGGTATCCAGATAATTAGTACTGTCGCTGATATTGGACGCTATCTTTACCCCATTACGATATACGTTGAATTTGGTAGAGTAGCTTTCCGTTCCCAGAAGTCTCCAGGATAAAAATACTCCGCCATTTGTCTTTACTGCTACAAGGCCTCTGCTTAAGGCCTCCATCTGTCTGGCGGTGGTCGCTGCATTTGCCACTACCTCCGGTTGCGCTACTACGCCTCCCAAGGTCAAGCTACAGGTCAGTGCCACCGTCAAAAGCCGCAGGAAAAAATTCCTCTTTTTCATATAAACCCTCTTTCTATATTTTCCCCAAAAAGAAAGCTCCCGCTCCTCTTCTGGTGAGGTGCAAGGAGCTTTCTCATAAATCACTTACAAGTACAAATTTTAGTTAAGGTCAGCGCCTACGCCGTAGCTTCCTACCGCACCGCTGCTCTTAACCTGGAATAATCCGTTCATGTTTACACTTCCGTCTGCGTTACGGAATACTTCATGATAATTGGTTGCATAAGTACCATTTGAATATCCAGGAATGGTTGCGCTCTCAAAAATGGATGAGGTTAAGCTAAGCTTGGTTCCTTCCTTTGCAGAGCTTCCTGAGAAGGAGCCTGAGCTAATGTAGTAATAACCACTGTTTGCATATACGGTGTTGCTCATCTTTCCAAGGAACTTATCTGCTGACTTTAAGGAGTCAGAGTAAGAAAGAAGGTTTGCATACTGTGCAGAAGATGAGGTTCTGTAGCACATAAAGTTTGCCTTAGAAGCATATACACCATTGTTTACAGAGGTACAATTCTTCATTACAAGTGCTCCGCCGTTACCGTTATCGGTGAAACCGGTAGCACCGTTGTTGAATGCAAGGCTGTTCTCTACTACGTGAGGAGTAGGACACTGACCGTTGCTTCCACCAAGCTTAAATCCGTTCATATCGCCATTTGCAGAACCGGTTCCGTCGGTTAACTTACCGTTACCGAAAGCTACACAGTTCTTGATCGTAACAACGCCGATTGCGCCGGTGGCAGGCTTCGCATATAAATCCCAACCGTCATCACTGTTACAGTATGCGATACAGCCATCGAATACGTTGCCCTCACCACAGGTAAGCTTTGCTGCGAAACCGTCTGCGTTCTCAGCG
The DNA here is from genome assembly GCA_017461775.1 of Lachnospiraceae bacterium. GTDB lineage: Bacteria > Bacillota > Clostridia > Lachnospirales > Lachnospiraceae > Acetatifactor. The sequence goes on along the minus strand of JAFTXD010000046.1, from coordinate 4,262 downwards.
GTAGCTTCATCCTTGTTGTTGTAAGAGGTACAGTTAATTACCTGATTGTAAGAAGGCCACTCAGATAATTCATCGTAGCTGGTGTTGTAACGGCTCAGCTGTAAACCTGTATCATGGTTCTCGTAGAACTGACAGAACTCAATCACATTGTTGCTACCGGATAAAAGCATACCGTTGTCGCCGGCACCCTTGATATCCACGCCGTAGAAATACCAGTAATCGCCGTCTAAGACAATACCTCTGTTAGAGCCTGACTCAGACATTGCGCTAAAGTCAATAACTACATCCGCGCCGTTGTATGCACTTACGGTCTTGTAAGCGCCGGACTTACCACTGTTGCTCTCCTCAATCAAAATGGTGCTTGAGAAGCTGTAGGTACCGCCAAGCATCCAGATAGTCTTGCCTGCGGAAATAGAATTAATTGCGGTTTCTAAATCCATAGGGCTGCTCTGGGTACCGCTGTTAGAAGACTTACCACTTGGAGAAACGAAAATATCTCCGCTGATTACAGTAGAAGGTGCGCTTGTAGGTGCAGTTGTAGGAGCAGCGGTTGGTGCTGCTGTGGGTGCTGCTGTAGGAGCAGCGGTTGGTGCAGGTGTTGCAGTGGAGCCCGAGTCTGAGCTACCGCCCTCTGCATTTACTGCCATGTAGAACAGGTTTGCAGTATCCGCCTTGGTAATGGTATGGCTGCCTGCTGCAATGTCCATGGTTAAAATACCGTTTGTTAAAGTATACTTGGTTCCATCTACCTTTACGTTAGAGCTGTTTGCAGAGTTAAATACAAGTACTAACTCACCTGCAGAAGCGGTAATAAAGGTAACGCTGGTGGAAGATTCCATCTTTAAGCACTGGGTTAATGATAATCCGTTGTAGGTTACAGAACCCTTGCTGGTAGAAAGGTTACCGGTAATGGTAAAGAAATCACTGGACTTTCCATCCGTAGTAAAGTTGTGTACATAGCTTGCAGTTTCTGCATCAGTAGAAGGTGCCTCAGTAGGCGCTGCTGTCGGTGCAGTGGTAGGTGCTGCGGTTGGTGCAGTAGTAGGTGCTGCGGTTGGAGTTACCTCTGCTGCAGAATCGGTGTACACTTCCCAAGTAATAGTATAGTTTACATTATCATTCTTGCTTACGCAAAGCTGTAAGTAATAGCTGTCGCTTAAGTTTACATTACTTAACTCATAAGAGGTCTGACCGGATGCCTGGGTGTAGCCGCTGGTTGCATTGTAGCATACCCAGAAATCAGTAGGTGCGCTGAACTTAATAGAAGTTACTGCGGATGCATCCACGCCGCCTAATAAATCAGACTTTGCAATATCCTTGCTTGCCCACCAGTTAGAACCAGTAATGGTGGTAGAACCGGTATATGCTACACCTGATACAGATGGTGCCTGGGTAGGTGCCTCAGTAGGAGCTACGGTAGGAGCTACGGTTGGAGTAGCGGTTGGTGCTACAGTTGGAGTAGCGGTTGGTGCTACGGTTGGAGTAGCAGTAGGTGCTGCGGTAGGTGCTGCGGTTGGAGTTACCTCTGCTGCAGAATCCGTATACACTTCCCAAGTAATGGTATAGTTTACATTATCATTCTTGCTTACGCAAAGCTGTAAATAGTAGCTGTCGCTAAGATTTACATTGCTTAATTCATAAGAGGTCTGACCAGATGCCTGAGTATAACCGCTGGTTGCGTTGTAGCATACCCAGAAATCGGTAGGTGCGCTGAACTTAATAGAGGTTACTGCGGATGCATCCACGCCGCCTAATAAATCAGACTTTGCGATATCCTTGCTTGCCCACCAGTTTGCTCCGGTGATAGTGGTAGAACCGGTATATGCCACGCCGGATACAGAAGGTGCCTCTGTTGCTACAGGTGCCTCCGTCGGTGCGGTGGTCGGTGCTACAGTTGGAGCTGTAGTAGGTGCTGCGGTAGGAGTAGTGGTAGAGCCTGCGCTGCTGCCCTCTACGCTTACTGCCATGTAGAACAGGTTCGCAGTATCCGCCTTGGTAATAGTATGGCTGCCTGCTGCGATATCCATGGTTAAAATACCATCAGTTAAAGTATATTTTGTTCCATCTACCTTTACATTTGAGCTGTTTGCAGAGTTAAATACTAAGGTTAACTCAGCAGCTGCATCGGTGGTAAAGGTAACGCTGGTAGAGGATTCCATCTTTAAGCACTGGGTTAAAGATAATCCATTATAGCTTACAGAACCCTTGCTGGTAGAAAGGTTACCGGTAATGCTAAAGAAATCACTGGATGTACCACTTGTAGTAAAGTTATGTACATAATCTGCTGCCTCAACATCTCCGGAAGGTGCCTGGGTAGGAGCAGTGGTAGGTGCTACAGTAGGCGCTACGGTAGGTGCTGTAGTAGGAGCCTGGGTAGCTGCAGGAGTCTCGGTCTCCGCAGGAGCCTCAGTATCCGGTACATCCACAGAACCGGTGTATCCACCTACGGATACTAAAGAGGTAGAGTAAGCTACTAACGCACTCTTTAACTCAGTAATTACATCATAATTGGTGTCTTCTACGGAATCATCAAACTCCCACTTAAAGTCACCACCGTTTACACGGCCTGCATACTTCTCTACAGATGCCTTTGCCTCTGCAGGAGACTGTACATTATAGCTGTACATGCTGGAAGAAGTATCAAAGTTGTTATAGGTCTTTCCATCCACATTCTTTACAGATGAGGAAAGAGTTTCGTTTCTGGAGGTAGCCACATAAGCATCGAACTCTGTGCTGTTCTCCTGATAAGAGATGAAGGATTCCGCGCCTTCAATGTAGTTGTTGTATGCTTTAATCATACCGCCAACTTCGCCGGAGAAGGTACCCTCACCAAGAGCATCCGTACCCTGACCAGAGATCATCATAGGGTTCTTACAATTTCTGAAGTAGTTTGCCTCTGCAAAGATATCAGAATCTGTGGTAGAGCCGATACCATACTTCGCGTTACCATCATAGTAATTGTTGTAAACATGTACGGTAGCCACACGAACACGTGGATGACGGGAATCGGAGTGGTCGTACCAGTTGTGGTGATAGGTAATGTAATTGGAAGTATCGCTGGAGTTTGCACCCTGGAGATTACACTTTCCACTATCCCAGAAATGGTTGTAAGAATGAGTTACATACTGGGATTTCTTGGTATCCAGTGCACCATCACCCTTTACCTGGTCAGCATCACTACCTGCGTCACCGTAAAATAAATCGCAGTTGTGAACCCAGATATGGGTATTCTTCTGCTGAAGACCGATGTTATCGCCTTCAGAGCTGTCGCAGTTCATTACACCGATGTTACGGATTTCCACATTAGTGCTGTTTTTAAGGCGAATACCCCAACCGTTAGCGGTTGCGTCCTCGCCTACACCTTCGATAGTAAGACCTGCGTCGTTACCACCGTTGTCAATGAGTAAATCGCCCTTGTCTAAACCGGTAAAATCACTGATTTCGCCGATAATACGCACACATAAGGGATAGCTTCCATCCACATATGTATCGATTTCAGACACCAGGGAATCTGCGGTATCTTCTGTTACATAAAATACTTTTGCGCCTGACTTTAAGGAACCATCCTCATTGTAAGCGCCGGAAGCAGTGCCATCCACCCAGGCAAATCCGCTTCTGTCATGAGCCTTTACAGACAATGTGGCAGTCTGCGCGCCCACGGTGGAACCATCCTGCATCACTGCAACTACCTTCAGCACGTAGTTACCTGCAGTAAGTCCAAGTGCATCTGCACGCCAGTAAGATGCGTACTGTCTGATCAGCTCAGAATCAAGCTGCACATATGCGGAGTCAGCCTGTGAGGCTCCCTTCACGTAAACGGCGTAGCCCTTTGCACCGCTTACTGGACTCCATTCTACATATGCAGATTCAAGCCAACCTGCAGCTTCGGTAATTGTTACACTACCTGCGGCCTGTACATCCTGACTGGTGGTAGATACCAGGCCTGTCAGCATAAGAGCTGTTACCAGCATATATGCCAACAATTTTTTCGTTTTGCGAACCATTGTTTTCATTATAAAAACCTCCCCTTTATATTTTCGCAATATTTATACTATCACAAAACTTTTTAATGCAAAATTGGCACAAATAACGGTTTAATTTTTACATTTCTGTTAAAAATTACCAAATTCTCTTGCCAGATTTTTAACATATTTGTTATATTTTTCTCAATTGTGTGAAAAGTACTAGGTTTTTGCACAATTTCTGGTACTTTTCTACCATCGGGTACTAGAGGGGGGGGTACGTGTGAATTGAGTCGGGGT
>JAFTXD010000045.1 GCA_017461775.1 Lachnospiraceae bacterium | reverse complement strand
TTCGTGAAATCTTGAAAATCAGCCAGGAGCCGGTATCTTTGGAAACTCCTATCGGTGAGGAAGAGGACAGCCATTTGGGTGACTTCATTCAGGATGATAATGTACCGGTACCCGCAGATGCTGCAGCATTTACCTTACTGAAGGAGCAGCTGGTGGAGGTGCTTGGCACATTGACGGAGAGAGAGCAGAAGGTGCTTCGTCTTCGTTTTGGTTTAGATGATGGACGTGCCCGCACTCTGGAAGAGGTTGGTAAGGAATTCAACGTAACCCGTGAGCGTATCCGTCAGATTGAGGCAAAGGCACTGAGAAAGCTTCGTCATCCAAGCCGCAGCCGTAAGCTGAAGGATTATCTGGATTAATGGGTAGAGAAGTAAATCTTTCTGCACGAATGCTGGCTCTGACAGGGCTGCTTACGCCGGGCTATGTTACCTGCGATGTGGGGTGCGACCATGGTTTTGTATCCATCTATCTGGTACAGAAGCAGATAGCCCCCAAGGTATTTGCCATGGATGTGCGCAGCGGTCCCCTTTCCAGGGCACAGGAGCATATCCGGGAATATGGTTTGGAGGACAAAATTGAAACCAGACTTTCCGATGGTTTGCATGAGCTAAGGCCTGGAGAGGCACAGGCCATGATTTGTGCCGGTATGGGCGGTAAGCTGATGATGAAAATCTTAGAAGAGGGCATGGACAGAGTACTGGCCATGAAGGAGCTGATATTACAGCCCCAGTCGGATTTAAAATTATTCCGCAGCTTTCTTCGGGAAAAGGAATTAATCATCGTACAGGAAGATATGATATATGAGGATGGGAAATTTTACCCTATGATGCGGGTGGTTCCCGGACCGTTTTATAGCGAAGATGAGCGGACTGCTTCTTCGGGGGAAGAGCAGGAGCTTTGGGATGAATTCGGTCCTTTTCTGTTAAGGGAGCGTCATCCCGTACTGCTTAAGTATTTGAACTTTTCAGAGGATGTCCAGTCCCGTCTTTACGAGGAACTGAAAGGACACACCAGCCAGAGTGCTTCTGCGCGTATCGTGGAGGTACAGGGCAGCTTACAGAGAGTACAGGCAGCAAAAGAATATTATGCATAAATAGCCTGCTTTCCGGGGGGAAGGCAGGCCTTTTTCTTAAAAGGAGGTATTTGTATGGCGATTGTTGAGATATTGGGACAAAAGAGGGAAATTGAAAATGGAACTACCTATGAACAGATTATAAGTGAGTATCAGGAGCAGTATGATCATCTGATCGCACTGGTTTCCGTAAATGGCAAAATCAAGGAGCTGTTCAAAACCTTGAAAAAGGATTGTACATTGGATTTCTTTACCTTAAAGGATCCCATCGGTTATAAAACATATGTAAGAAGTGCAACCATGCTCTTTTTAAAGGCGGTAAACGATTTATATGGGAAAGAGGCTCTTCAGAAGTGCAGAGTACAGTTTACCGTTGGAAATGGTACTTATATCTATGTGAATGACGGAATCCATGTAAATGAGAAAAATGCGGATGTTATCAAGGCTCGAATGCAGCAGCTGGTGGATGCAAAGATGCCTTATATGAAAAAGGCCTATGGTATGGATGATGCCATGGAGCTTTTCGAGAGAGAAGGCATGTTGGATAAGATGAAGCTGCTGAAGTACCGTAGAAGCTCCTATGTCAATGTGTATGAGATGGATGGCTACTATGATTATTATTATGGTTATATGCTTCCTAATGCGGGCTATGTGAAGTGGTTTGATGTGCTTGCCTATGATGAGGGCTTTATGCTGGTGCTGCCGAAGCAGAAGGAGCCGGGTGTGTTACAGCCCTATGTGGATCGTCCTAAGCTCTTTAAGACCTTGAAGGAATCTGAAAAGTGGGGGCAGGAGATTGGAATTGAGACTGTTGGAGATTTAAACGATTGTATCTGCAACGGTTCCTTAAGCGATATGATTCTGGTGCATGAGGCGCAGCAGGAGAGAAGAATTGGTGAGATTGCCCGGGATATTGTATCCAGGGACAATGTAAAATTTGTGATGATTGCCGGACCTTCTTCTTCCGGTAAGACCAGTTTTTCCCACAGATTGTCCATTCAGCTTCGGACATTGGGTAAAGTACCTCACACCATTGGACTGGATGATTTTTATAAGGACAGAGAGTTCACCCCCCGTGATGAGGATGGAAATTATGACTTCGAATGTTTAGAGGCTATCGATGTTGCTTTGTTTAACGAGGATATGGCAAAGCTTCTGGCAGGAGAACGTGTAGAGCTTCCTACCTTTAGCTTCAAGACGGGTAAGAGGGAATACAACGGTAAATTTATGCAGCTTGGTAAGGATGATATTTTGGTGGTGGAAGGAATTCATGGTTTGAATCCCAAGACGTCCACCGCTCTTCCGGACGAAAGCAAGTATAAGATATATATTAGTGCATTGACATCCTTGAATGTAGATGCTCATAACCGCATTCCTACTACGGATGGGAGATTACTTCGACGTATGGTGCGGGATGCCAGAACCCGTAATACGGAAGCAAGGCAGACTATGGAGATGTGGGCCTCTGTGCGTAGAGGTGAGGAGCAGTATATTTTCCCATTCCAGGAGGAGGCGGACAGTATGTTCAATTCGGCGCTGATTTATGAGTTGGCGGTGATTAAGCAGTTTGCAGAACCGCTGTTATTTGGAATTGATAAGAGCGCGGCAGAGTACTATGAAGCGAAGAGACTTTTGAAGTTCTTAGGATATTTCTTGGGCGTAAGTAGTGAAAAGCTGCCTAACAATTCTCTTTGCAGGGAGTTTGTCGGCGGAAGCTGCTTTAACGTATAGTGAGGGAAATATGAAAAAACACATTTTTTTGGCCGGTGATTCCACCGTGCAGAGCTTTAAGGCGGAAGAGATGCCTTACTTTACCGGATGGGGACAGGTGCTTATAGAGGTGCTTGGAACAGGGACTTTGAGTGAGGTTGTGTATCCGGAGAAGGATTTTCCTCAGGCTGCAGTTTATGAAAATGATGATGTGGTGATTCACAATTATGCCATGGCGGGCAGAAGCAGCAAAACCTTTTTGGAGGAGGGGCGTTTTGCCCCCATGCTCTCCAAGATGCAGAAGGGTGATTTTCTTTTCCTTCAGTTTGGACATAATGATGCCAATAAGGAAAAGCCGGAGCGTTACCTGACACCGGAGGATTATCAGAAAAAATTGATGGAAATGATTTCTCCGGCCAGAGAAAAGGGTGTGAAGTGTGCCTTGGTATCCCCCATTGCCATGCGGGATTTCAATGAAGAAGGAAGGTGTAAAATCAGTTTCCCCGAGTATCGTCAGGCGATGAAGGAGCTGGCAGAAAGAGAAAAACTGCACTTTTTGGATTTGGGAAAGGCTACCGCAGAGCTTTGCACAGGTCTGGGTGCAGAGGAGTGTAAAAAGCTTTTTCTGTGGGTGGAAGACCGTGAGGATAATGCTCATCTGCAAAGGAGAGGAGCGCTGGAATTTGCTACGCTTTTAGCCCGATTAATTTACCGGGAGATTCCGGAGCTTGGAGAAATAGTGAGAGGAAAGTAGTTTGCTGGCTACTAAAAACGTATGAGCAAGATATTGGTAGTAGAAGACGATTATTTTTTGCGCAGAGACCTGAAGGAGATATTGACAAGACGAGGGTATGAGGTTTGGACGGCCGGTACGGAGAAGGACGCTGTACAGGTTAGTCTGCAGCAGCCGGACATTGACCTGTATCTTCTGGATGTATGGCTTCCCGATGGGGATGGTTTTTCCCTATGTCAAAGGATACGAAGCAGAAGTAATTCTCCGGTTTTATTTTTAACAGCCTGTAATGATGAGGAATCGGTCATGAAGGGGCTGGATATGGGTGGGGATGATTATGTGTCCAAGCCCTTTCGCAGTGGAGAATTACTTGCAAGAATACAGGCCAATTTGAGACGGGCTCTGCAAAGAGAACCGGAAGGAAGGCTATGGTGTGAAGGAATAAGCCTGCATTTGAATGATGGTACCTTGTTGGTACAGGAAAAAGCAGTAAGCCTGCGTCCGGTAGAGTATCGTTTATTGAAGCTTTTAATGCTGAATGCAGGCAGGATCGTGAAAAGAGAGCGACTTTTGGAGCTGTTGTGGGACGAAGCGGAAGGTGCAGTGGAGGATAACACGCTGAACGTACATATGAGCAGACTTCGGGCGAAGCTGGGGAATGAATGTATTGAAACGATTCGGGGCTTTGGTTATCGGTTTGTGAAAGAAGTGCGTCAGATGTAGAGAAACATGAAGAAGCAGAGAATAGATAAGCTTTGTGCGTGTATTGTGATGATTTTGGGAGTGGCACTGTTTTGCAGTATAGCAGTGACATTTCTTTGCATACAACATTTTGAAGAGATGGTACAGGCACAGCTGGGAATAGTATATGAAACCAGTCCGAAAGCAGCGGATGTGCTGATACAATATATGCTGGATGGGCAAAACCGGAAGGAAATGCTGGAACAGGGAAAGGATGCGTTAAAGAGCCTTGGCTATACGGAAGACAGCTTGTACTATCTTTCCGGGCAAAGTAGTCTGGTGAGGTACTGGAAAGGTTTTGTTTTGCTACTGGCTATGTTTTTTGTGGGAAGTGTAACCCTGCTGCTGGGAATGCGATATGTCATGCAAAAGGAGCGACAGAATTTGCAAAAGCAGCTTCGGGACTTGGAAAAGTGTAAGGTCATAGAGGAATATGAACAGGAGCAAAACAAGAGGCTTCAGAGCTTCATCGAGAATGTTGCCCATCAGATAAAGACACCCTTAAGCCGTATTTCTACATCGCTGGATATTATGTGTGAGGAGGAATCAGAGGCTACAGACAGGGAAAAGCGTATTGCGGAGTGCTTTGAACATTTGGAAAGTATCAATGTTTTGATGAAGCGCCTGTTGGATATCGGCAGACTGGAGGCTGGGAAGATACTTTTTCAAAAGGATAGGATTGTATTGGCAGCATTGCTACAGGATGTGGTGAAAAGCTGTGGTGATGGGGCGGAACGAATAAAGTTGGAGTATGGTGTGGCTGAGGAAGAGAAGGATATTTTCTATGGTGACTATGATTGGCTGAAGGAGGCTTTTTTAAATATTTTAGTTAATTGTCTGGAGCATGACAGAAGTCGGGAGAGAATTTTAGTACGCTGTAAAAGAGAACCGGAGTACTTTGTGGTGACGATTATGGACCATGGAGAAGGTTTGAGGGAGGCAGAAATACCGAATCTGTTTGACCGATTTTATCTGCCGGAGAATGCGAAAGCCAGTCATGTGGGCATTGGGCTGAATCTGACAAAGCTGATCATTGAGGGACATTTTGGTACCATTGCAGCCAGAAATCATGAGGATGGTGGCGCAGTGTTTGAAATTCTGTTGCCGGTGTATCCATTGAAATAAGTGTGAAAATTATGCTTACATGTCACCTTCCTGTAAGGTTTCTGCAATATAGTAGAAGCGGAAAGGAAGTGAAGGATATGATGAGTGTTATTAAAATTACCAAAACCGGAATCAAGAGACGAAGGAGCGAGATTCGCTATGTTTCCTTCGTTACCTTGGTTGCGGTTCTTTTTATGTCAGCAATTACCCTGTTTCAGGAAATCGCCAATGCCTACGTGATGGAAAGCAATTATCACAATTATGGTGACTGGGTGATTTCTTCGGTGTATGAGAGATTGTCCCATCCCTATTTTTCCGAGGAAGGCTATACAGTGACCGGCCCCATGATTTTAAGTGAGGAGGAAGAAAATACCTTTCTTTATGCGGGATGTGTGGATGATAATCTGGCTGATTTTGGAAGGATTCATCTTTACGAGGGACGTCTGCCGGAAAACGAACAGGAAATTGCCATGGATATTTTTTCGCTGGCGAAGCTTGGCTATAGCTACGAGTTGGGACAAACCATTACCATTCGATTTTATGATGGAGAGGGAAACGTGCAGAAGCTGGAATATGAACTGGTGGGAAGTCTTATGAACTTTGCGGAGAATTGGAGGCATCTGGATAAATATTGTCTTCCCAATGTTCTGGTAACGGAGGACAGTCTGCAAAACTATGGGTGTGAGACTTTTACTACTTATTTTTATCAGTTTGACAAAGCCTATGACAGAATTGATGTAAGAGCATTTGCGGGAAGTTTTGTAAAGCCGATTAGCGACCGAATCTTTAATACCTTTGTGTATGAAAATCAAGTATGGGGAACAGCAGAAATCTATGATATGGCTACATATG
>JAFTXD010000044.1 GCA_017461775.1 Lachnospiraceae bacterium | reverse complement strand
CTCTCGCTCCGTGAAAAACGTAGCGGTACTAGGCTCGAAAAAACCTCGCCAAGTGCCGACGTTTTTCAAGGGTCTACAAAAGACCCATGGTGCCTCCAAGGAGCTGCTTCCCAAGCATGGTACCTGTGTGTGGCAAAATTTACCATCTGTTTTTTAGTTTGTTTTGTAATCTGTATAAAGTATTCAGTGCATCCAGCGGGGTCATGTTGCTGACATCCACTTCCTGTAATTCTTTCAGGACATCTTCGTCGCTGACGGTGTCGAAGAAGGACATTTGGGCCAGGTCCACTTCGTCCAGTTTCTGGACTTTTTTTGCTTTGATATCGGACTTGTTCTGGACGGAAATGCTTTGGATTTTTTCGATGATATCGTTATCGGTCAGCTGTCCTACGATTTCCTTGGCTCTGTCGATGACCATGTCGGGTACACCGGCCAGCTTGGCTACCTGGATTCCATAGCTCTTATCCGCGCCGCCTTTGATGATTTTACGTAAGAAGACAATATCGTCTCCTTGTTCTTTGACAGCGATGCAGTAGTTATTTACGTTGCCGATTTTGCCTTCCAGCTCAGTCAGTTCGTGGTAATGGGTGGCAAATAGTGTTTTGGCACCCAGAAGTTTTTTGTTGCTAATGTGCTCTATTACGGCCCAGGCGATGCTGAGGCCGTCGAAGGTAGAGGTTCCGCGGCCGATTTCATCCAGAATCAGTAAGCTGTTTGATGTGGCGTTACGTAAAATATTGGCCACCTCATTCATTTCCACCATAAAGGTGGACTGTCCGCTGGCCAAGTCATCGGAAGCGCCCACTCTGGTAAAGATGCGGTCCACAATGCCGATGTTGGCACTCTTTGCCGGTACGAAGCATCCAATCTGTGCCATAAGAACGATAAGGGCGGTCTGGCGCATATAGGTGGACTTACCTGCCATGTTGGGGCCGGTAATGATACTGATCAGGTGGCTGCTGTTATCCAGATGGGTGTCGTTAGTGATAAACAAATCATGGTCTATCATCTTCTCCACCACCGGATGGCGGCCATCCTTTATATCGATAAGTCCCTTATCGTTCAGTTTGGGTCTCACATACTGGTTCCGCTCCGATACGTAGGAAAGGGATGCAAACACATCCAGGGCAGCAATAGCCTTGGCCGTGCGCTGGATACGCTCTATCTGGGAGGCGATGGTATCACGGATTCTACAGAAAATATCATACTCCAGCCCTGCCAGCTTATCCTCCGCATTTAAGATGGTATCCTCTAACTCCTTCAATTTTGGAGTGGTATAACGCTCCGCATTGGCAAGGGTCTGTTTACGGATATAATCCTCCGGCACCATATTTTTAAAGGAATTGGTCACCTCAAAATAGTAACCAAACACCTTGTTGTACTTAATCTTTAAATTCTTGATACCGGTACGCTCCCTGTCCTCTTCCTCTAACTGGGCAAGCCATTGCTTACCATCATGCTTTGCACTACGAAGCATATCGATATCCTCATCAAAGCCATCCTTAATCATACCACCCTCACGAATGGTCAGGGGCGGTTCCTCCATAATGGCATCGTCTATCAAATCATACAGGTCAGTAAGACCATCAATATCGTTATTGATATTGGTCAGAAGCTCCTTCTCGAAGGCACCAAGCACCGTCTTAATATGAGGAAGCATCCTAAGGGAATTTCGAAAGGCAATCATATCCCTTGGATTGGCGGTTTTGTAGGTCACCTTACATAAAAGTCTCTCTAAATCGTAAATGGGCCCCAGGTATTCCCGGATTTCGTCCCTAGACAAGGAATCCTTACAAAGCTCTTCAATAGCATCTAAACGGGCTTCCATCTCCTCCTTTTCCACAAGAGGCTGTTCAATATAGCTGCGCAGGGTTCGTCCGCCCATGGCGGTCTTCGTTTTATCTAAGACCCATAAAAGGGAGCCACGCTTTGACTTCTCCCTGAGAGTTTCGGAAAGCTCCAGATTTCTTCTGGTGGAGCTGTCCAGTAACATATATTTGCTAATCAGATAAGAATCGATTCTGGTAATATGGTCAAGGCTAATCATCTGGGTATCAAAAAGATACTGCAGAAGGGCTCCCGCCGCAATGGTTCCCACCGGGAAATCCTCCAGACCAAGACCAATCAGGCTGTTCACCTTAAAATGACGCATAATACAGCGGTTACAGCTATCATCATCAAAATAATGGGCATCGATAGAGCTTACGGCGATATGTAGTCTTCCCCGCAGGTCTGTAATATCCATACCACTGACCAAAAATGCATCGTTACATACAATTTCGGAAGGATCATATTTCATCAGCTCATCAAAGAGCTTCTTTAAATCCTCCACCTCGGTCACATGAAAATCACCGGTGGTAATATCCACAGCGGAAATACCGATATGTGCCGGAGTGTAAGTAATACACATCAGATAATTATTTTTACTCTCCTCCAGAGCCTGCATATTTAAATTGGTTCCGGGAGTAACAATACGCACCACCTCACGCTTTACAAGCCCCTTGGCAAGCTTCGGATCCTCTACCTGCTCGCAGATGGCCACCTTAAAGCCCTTGGAAATCAGCTTATTCAAATACCCCTCCACTGCATGAAAAGGTACACCGCACATGGGGGCACGCTCCTCCAGACCACAGGCCTTACCGGTCAGGGTAATCTCCAGCGCCTTGGATGCCTGTAGGGCATCATCAAAAAACATTTCGTAAAAGTCTCCCAGACGGTAAAACAGAATGCAATCCGGGTACTCCTTCTTTGTCCTCAAATACTCCTGCATCATAGGAGTGGTATTTTTTATAATCTCATCGTAATCAAACAAGGTAGCAACCTCTCTCTTATATACTCCGCATAGAGTTGATAATGTTTCTCATTCAGACACATTCTCCTTCCTTGAAAAACGTAGCAGCACTAGGCTCGAAAATACCTCGCCAAGTGCTGACGTTTTTCAAGGGTCTGAATAAGAAACATTATCAACTCTATACTTCCTAAAAAAATTCAGCGAGTACACAACATATGCGCATACTCGCTAAAATAATACCACAAAATATAGATGATGTAAAACAAATTTATTCAAAAGCTTCCGCTCTCTTTAAGGCGCTGTCGATGTTTGGACAGAAGTTTTCTGCACCGACTTTTTCGAAGAAACCGTTCTTCTTCATCAGGGACAGGGGCTGCTCATTTACATGGGAGAATACCAGCTGGATATTCTTCTTTTTGCAGTCCTCATATAAATCATTCAGATAACCCATAGCGGTTGCATCGATAGCACCCGCACCACGCATACGAATAACCAGACAGTTCTTCTTCTCATCCACCGCAATCTTCTTAATAACGTCCGCCGCACCAAAGAATAATGGTCCATTGATTTCATATACCGTGGTCTTGGAAGGTACCTCCTTCAAATCCAGATCGTATCTGGTGCCGGCTTCGATGCTCTTCCACATCTTTACATCCGTTACATCGGCCATACGCTTCATAAACAATGCCAGGGACATAATCATACCTACCTCGATGGCAAATACTAGGTCAAAGGCAAAGGTCAGCACACAGGAAGCAATGAGTACCGAGAAATCACTCTTGGGAGCCTTTAAGTAGCTTATCCATACCTTTACATTCAGCATGTTGTAGGATACTACCATAAGGATTGCAGCCAGCACCGGAAGGGGAACCAGCTTAATCAGCGGCATTAATGCAATCAGGAACACGAACAGCATGATGGAGTGCACCACTGCTGCAATCGGGGTTCTGGCACCATTCTTGGCACTCTGTACGCCTCTCGCCACACCACCGGTGGTCGGGATACATCCAAAGAAGGCCAGCACCACATTGGCCGCTCCCTGTGCAATCAGCTCCATATTGGAATTGCTTCTACTGTTAATCATACCATCCGTAACCACCGCAGATAACAGTGCCTGCATAGCAATCAAAATAGCAATGGTAAAGCCCGGTGATACCAAGTCTATAATCATCTGGAAATTGGTACTGGGAAGCACCGGTGCCCCCAAGGACTTGGGAATTTCGCCAAGAAGCTTTACATCCAGATTAAGGAGCTGCGCCGCCACAGTACCTACCACAATGGCAACCAGAGAATTGGGAATCTTCTGGTTAATCTTAGGCCAAACAACCAAAATCACAATACATACCAACGCTAAAATCACAGACTGTATATTAGCCTGGTCTAAATTCGATAAATAATAAGCCCATTTTTCCACAAATTTGGTAGGCATAGCTTCCGGGGAAAGTCCCAAGAAATCCTTTACCTCCAGAGTAAAGATTGTCACACCGATACCGGCGGTAAATCCGGTGGTAATGGGTGATGGTATAAACTTAATCAGTCTGCCCAGACGGAAAAGACCCAGAAAAATCAAGATAATTCCTGCAATAATCATGGCCACAGCCAGACCATCCAGACCATACTGTGCGATGACGGACTGGGTAATCACGATGAACGCTCCGGTGGGGCCGGAAATCTGCACACGACTTCCTCCGAAAAGACCACAGATAATGCTGGCAATAATCGCCGCATAAATACCCTTTTCCGGAGAAACTCCCGCGCCGAGAGCAAAGGCAATATTTAAGGGCAATGCAATGATTGCTACAATAATACCGGATATGAAATCCTTCAAAAACTGCTCTTTACTGTAATGTGTAATGGTGTAGAAAAATTTGGGCTCTAATCGTTCCATTTTCTTTTGTATCTCCCGCTGTCATAAATTTAGGAATCTTTACCGATTCTTTACCGTCTCTCAACTAATTACCATCATAATCCAAAATAAAAAGCCTTGCAATCGGCATTTTTTGAAAAATTACGCCTTTGCAAAGCTTTTTCTGTACAATTTGACAAATATCGGGACTTTAGACCCTGTGTCCCATGTAATAAAATCCGTGGCACTCCTCCAATTTTACATCCACAATCTTTCCAATAAGGGACGCATCTCCCGGGAAGTGAACAATAGTATTGTTGGAAAGTCTTCCGGTTACCAGGCTGGAATCATGCTCGTTAATCTCTTCCACCAAAGCATCCATCACCATACCCTCGTACTTAGATACCTGCTTTCTGGCAGTCTCCTGTACACACTTTAAGACCTTATCAAAGCCTTCCTTCACGATTTCCTCCGGTACCTGATTCTCCATGGCGGCAGCAGGGGTGCCGGTACGCTTGGAATAGATAAAGGTGAATGCATTGTCATACTGCACCTTCTCTATCACATCGATGGTCTCCTGCACATCCTCCAGGGTCTCTCCCGGAAATCCTACGATAATATCCGTGGTAATGGCAATATCCGGAATCTCCCTACGAATCTTCAGCGCCAGCTCCAGATACTGCTCCTTGGTATAACGACGATTCATCCCAGTCAGAATCTTTGTGGAACCTGCCTGCACCGGAAGATGCAGATGCTTACAAATCTTCTTACTGTTTTTCATTACCTGAATCAGCTCATCGGACAAATCCTTTGGATGGGAGGTCATAAAGCGGATTCTCTGAAGACCTTCTATCTTCTCAATTTCCTGAAGGAGCTGGGCAAAGCTCATGGGCTCCTCCAAATTCTTTCCATAAGAATTAACATTCTGGCCCAGAAGCATAATCTCCACTACACCATCTGCTACCAGCTTCTCAATTTCTCTGATAATATCCTTAGGATTTCTGCTACGCTCCCGTCCTCTTACATAGGGCACGATACAATAGCTGCAGAAATTATTACAGCCAAACATGATGTTGATACCGGACTTAAAAGGAAACTTTCTCTCCACCGGCAAATCCTCTACGATTTTGTCCGTATCCTCCCAGATATCAATGAGCATTCCCTCATTTTCGAAAAGTCCGCAGAGGAGCTCTGCAAACTTAAAGATATTGTGAGTACCGAAAATCAAATCCACGAAGCGGTAGCTCTTTTTGATTTTCTCAATCACGGATGGCTCCTGCATCATGCAACCACAAAGGGCAATCTTCATATGAGGATTCTTTTTCTTATAATTCTGAAGTACCCCCAGACGTCCATATACCTTCTGATTTGCATTGTCACGAACGGTACAGGTATTGTAAATCACAAAATCCGCATTCTCATCTTCGGTAATCTCATACCCTACCAGCTCTAAAATCCCCACCAGCTTCTCACTGTCCCTGGCATTCATCTGGCAGCCAAAGGTGGTTACACAGCAGGTTGGCCTTCTTCCCAGCTCTGCCGCCAGGTTCTGCACATGTCCTCTTGCCTTTGCCATGTAATAATACTGCTTTTCTGTTTCTTCTACCGGCACCTGGCCGGTCACATCGTATTTTTCTAAATCAATATTCTGAAACATTCTTTATCTCTTTCTACACAAATTTCTGAACAAGACGAATTAATAAATCGGTAATCTTCTCCATGGATTGTACTACAGCATATTCATATTTTCCATGGTAATTTTCCCCACCGGTACAGATATTGGGACAGGGAAGTCCCATAAAGGAAAGTCTGGCACCATCGGTACCGCCACGGATAGGCGTTACCAGTGGAGTGGTTCCCTGCTCCTTCATGCTCTCCACCGCTCTGTCAATGAGATGCATATGCTGCTCAATAATTTCCCGCATATTGTAATAGGAATCCTTCATATCCACCACGATGGTTCCTTCCCCATATTTCTTATTCAGAAACTCTGTTACGGTAAGGAACATAGTCTTTTTCTCTTCAAAAAGCACTCTGTCATGGTCCCGGATAATATAATCCATGGTGGTCTCCTCCACATTCCCACGGATACCGTCTAAGTGGAAAAATCCCTCATACATCTCCGTATACATAGGATTGGAGAAGGTGGGTAAAAGACTTTGGAATTCCTGGGCAATCAAAATGGAATTCTTCATCTTGCCTTTAGCACTGCCGGGATGCACATTTCTTCCATGGACATGCACCTTGGCACCTGCCGCATTGAAATTCTCATATTCCAGCTCGCCAAGTCCACCACCATCCACGGTATATGCATACTTGGCACCAAAAAGCTCCACATCAAATCCATCGGTACCCTCGCCGATTTCCTCATCCGGCGTAAAAGCAATACGGATTTTGCCATGCTTGATATCCTTAGAGGTCAATAAGGTCTCTGCCAGGGTCATAATCTCCGCAATACCGGCCTTGTCATCTGCACCTAAAAGAGTGGTTCCGTCAGTTACAATCAAATCCTGACCCACATACTTTTTGATTTCCGGAAAATCTGCCACCTTCAGCACCACATTTAATGCCTCATTCAGCACAATATCCTGCCCATCATATTTCTCCACCATACGGGGCTTTACATCTGTGCCGGACATAGCCGGAGATGTATCCATATGTGCAATAAGTCCCAATACATCTGCATTTTCACAGCCTTCCGATGCGGGAATGCTTGCATACACATAGCAGTTTTCCTTATCATAGGTAATCTCTGTAGCTCCCATTTCCTCCAATTGCTTTGTCAGAAGTGCCGCCAGATTGTGCTGCTTTGCTGTACTTGGATGGGTTCCTGTCTCCTCGCTGGAGCAGGTATCTATCTTTACATATCCTAAAAATCTTTCAATTACGTTCATATCATCCTCGATTCTATTAACCGCGCACTTGACCATTGCCGCGTACCTGATACTTATAACTGGTCAATTCCTTAAGTCCCATGGGGCCTCTTGCATGAAGCTTCTGGGTACTGATACCGATTTCCGCGCCAAATCCAAACTCAAAGCCATCCGTAAATCTGGTGGAAGCATTCACATACACACAGGAGGCATCCACACCGTTTAAGAATTTCTCCGCAGTCTCCGCATTATCAGTAATAATAGCCTCCGAATGCTTGGTATTATATTTGTTGATATGGGCAATGGCTTCCTCCACGCTGTCCACGGTTTTCATGGAAAGAATATAATCCAGATACTCCTTGCCATAATCTTCTTCCGTAGCCGGAATAACAGAAATTACCTCCTGAATTCTCTCATCACCGCGCAGCTCCACATCCTTGGTATCCAAAGCTGCTTTCAGTTTCGGCAACAGTGCCTCACGCACATCATTATGCACCACCAGGGATTCACAGGCATTACATACACCGATTCGCTGGGTTTTTGCATTCATAATGATATCTACTGCCATGCATAAATCTGCTTCCTTATCCACATAAATGTGGCAGTTGCCGGTACCGGTCTCGATTACCGGAATGGTACTGTTCTCCACCACTGCACGGATAAGTCCTGCGCCTCCACGGGGAATCAGTACGTCCACATATTCCTTCATCTTCATAAACTGTGCGGTCACCGCACGGTCCGTATCTGTAATCAATGAAATGGCATCCGGGGTAATTCCCTGATTAGAAAGCTCCTCACGGATCACCTTGGTAATGGCAATATTGGACTGCAGTGCATCACTACCGCCCTTTAAAATCACCGCATTACCGGTCTTAAAGCAAAGACCGAAAGCATCTGCGGTAACATTGGGTCTGGATTCATAAATGATACCGATAACACCAAGGGGCACACGCACCTTCTCAATGTGAAGACCATTTGGTCTGTCAAAGGACTCTAAACATTCTCCGACAGGGTCCGGCAGCTCTGCAATCTGAGTAAGTCCCTCCGCCATGGCTGCCACACGCTCCTTGGTAAGGCGCAGACGGTCTAAAAGGCCGGGATGCATACCAGCAGCCTCTCCGTATTTTATATCCACTTCATTTGCCAGCAAAATTTCTTCATCATGGGCAACTAACGCCTCTGCAATTGCTCTTAAAGCCCGATTCTTGACTTCGGTAGTCAATCCCTGCATCTCATACTTCGCTG
>JAFTXD010000043.1 GCA_017461775.1 Lachnospiraceae bacterium | reverse complement strand
GTGGTGCGATGTACTGACCCCCACCACTGCGGAGGTGCTTTCCACCTATGCGGACAGGCATTTTAAGCGCAAGGCAGCCATTACCGTAAATCAGTATGGCAAGGGTAAGGTGTACTATATCGGTTGTGATCTGGATAGAAAGGTCATCCATGAAATCGTGGAGTATGTGTCTAGGGATGCCGGGGTAAGAATGAGTGAAGCTACCGCCGGTGTGGAGATTATCCACAGAGAGGATTGTACCATCCTGCTAAACCATAATGCCACTGCCTGTGAAATCCCTGTAAAGGGCGAATCCGCGTTCACCGGAGAGTATTTTGAAGGACCGATTCCGGGATATGGAGTGGAGATTATTAAGAGGTAGTAAAAGGGGCTGTAGCAATTTTGCTACAGCCCTTGTTTTTTAAAGTATTTTCTTAATCTTCTGAAGTAAGTCGTTAATAATCTCCACATATTCTGCATAGTTTTTTTGAATAAAATCGCTTCGCTGTTCCTTGGCGGCAAGCTCGTGCTGGAGGCAGAGCTTAGAGAAGTTCTCTGCGCCGATGTTCAGAGCGTTGCCTTTCAGGCCGTGAGCAATGATGGCGTAATTTTTCCAATCACCTGCGTTGAAGTAGGTCTCAAATTTCGGCAAGTAATCGGTGGCCTGTTTGTGGAAGGAGGAGAGCATCTGTTGGTACAGCTCCTCAGAATTCATGCAGAAAATCATGCCATTTTCCTTGTTGATGTATAAAACGTCGTCCGGATTTTCTTTATGCAAAAGAACAGGAGCATCCTCTGATGGCTGGATGTCCTCCTTTTTCTGAATCAGTTTTTCCGGTAAATATTTCAACAAGAGTTCGTCCAATTTATCCGCCTGAACAGGCTTTGCAAAGTAATCGTTGAAGCCGTACTCTAAATAGGTTTCCCTACAGCCCGCGATGGCATTGGCGGTAAGAGCCACCACGATGCTTTTCCGGTTGGGGTTAGAGGCATCCGCACGTAAAAGATTTAAGGTTTCCACGCCGTCCAGCTCGGGCATCATGTGATCCATGAATATTACATGATATTTTGCTTCCTTGGTCATCTGGAGGCAATCCTTGCCGCTTTCAGCCAAATCTACCTGAATCTTGGTACGTTTTAACAAACCTTTCATCAGAGCAAGATTCATGGCATTATCATCAACCACAAGAATTCTGGCATCCGGTGCGGTGAAAATATTGCCGATAGAGTGGTTTTCGTCACGGCGGGTATTTTTCTGAGGAAAGTTGCCAATGGGAGTTTTATCAACTACCTTCTGTGGGAAGGATACGGTAAAGGTAGAGCCCTTGCCGTATTCAGTTTCTACAAGGATGTCACCATTCATTAAGGTGGCAAGCTGCTTAGCAATATTAAGCCCCAGACCGGTACCCTGGATATTACGGTTTTTATTTAGCTCCAGCCTTTTAAAACTGTCAAAAAGTTGGGCTAAGTCTTCCTTGCGGATGCCGATACCAGTATCGATAATCGCAAAGGAGAGCTGAACATTCTGGTCATCAATACGATTGTAATATGCTTTTAAGGTAACACTTCCCTGCTGTGTATACTTTACAGCATTGGATAAGAGATTGGTAAGAATCTGCTTGATACGAAGCTCGTCACCGATTAGCTTAGAAGGTAGTCCCGGATCAATATCCATCTGAATGGACAGGGGCTTTTCTCCGGCTCTTGCCCGAAGCAGAAGCATTTCGTCCTGAAGGAGTGTGGTTAAATCGTAGGTGTCTTCCACAAGCTCTAACTGGCCGGATTCAATTTTCGAGAAGTCTAATACGTCATTGACCAGACCCAGCAGCATGTTGCTGGCACTCTGGATATTGTGGGCATAATTATGTATGGCTTCATCCTCGTTTTCCCGAAGAATCATCTCGTTCATACCGATAATGGCATTAATGGGAGTACGGATTTCGTGGGACATGTTGGCGAGGAACTTGGCCTGTGCTTCACGGGCCATAATGGCCTGCTGTCTCTTTTTCTCCGTCTGGAATAAATCCTGTCCGGTCTTGATAATTGCCATAATTAGTAAGAAGACAAGACCGATGGCAAGGGTAGTACCCAGAGAGAGGGAGCTTCCTACATAGTACAGTACCATTTCACCGATGGCAGTAAGGAGCATACCGTAAATACCGATACCTACAGCCAGATAATCTCGCAGCCTTTTCGTAAGAGTATCCAGAGTGATGGTAGCAATAATAAAAACGATGGATACAATGATGCCCACATGAATGTAGGAAAGCATCTGTACAAACTGCATAATGTCCAATATTTGCAGGAAGGTACTTATCACAAATATGATACAGGAATATGTCAGTGGAATTAAGAAAAGCTTTTTATATCTGCCGCCCTGAATCTCGTTAATATAGATGAGCAGCGGAATCGGAATAATCATCAGGCACCAGTAGGTGTGATTGGACAGAAGGGATATATTTTTTATCACAATCTGTCGGAATTCTACCTCTGACAGCATCCAGAAGGCAGCAAAGAAAATCGTCCATGACAGATAGGTCAGCGGCAGGGTTCTCTTATATACAAATTTAAGAATTAAACATACTACAATACAGGAAATGCTCAGCAGTAACAGGAAGGCTGCAACAATTGTTTTGGCACCGGAAATTTCTGCCAGATATACCCAGATGCTCATGCGGTCACCGATATAGCTGTTGCTCATGTGACCGGTATACTTGGAGTAGCTGACGGTTTCGAAAATAAGCTCTTTCCCGCGGTCTGCTTCGGATAATTCTATAAATAGATAACGCATGGGGCTGTTGGCACCAAAGGGTCTGGAGTCTTTAGTACTATAGCTTACGCGGAGTTCTCCATCAATATAAATGTTTACATCCTGCCATACCGGGCGGAAGGCAATGTTTTCGCCGGTGTAGATATCGGAAGGAATGGTGGTGGCAAGTCGCACGGTTTCACCATATTGGGCGGGAACCTTTCCGGGAAGGTCTACGGAAATGCGGCTACCGTCTTCTAATATCCGTTGCCAATCGGCTTCGAATATGCGACAATTCGTATTGAGTAATTCGCGCTCATCCGGAAAGGCAAGCTGTCCGATAAAGAAAAACGCAAAAAGAAAAATGACAACAATTAAGAAGTAGTTTTTGATGATGGAAATAATATTAACATTTGGCTTGGAATTGTCTTTTGAATGCATAGCTTCCCCTCACTTTTGACTAAAAATAGTACTATAGAACCATGATAGCATGAATTTTAAGGTGTGGCAATAAAACTTGAAACAAATTAAGATTTACACAAATTTGGCACACAAAAGACACAAATTAAACACATTTACTTCCTATAATGAGCAAAGAAATGAAGGAAAGGAACGGAACAATGCGGAATCAGATGGTATTTAAGAGGTATGAGATCAAATACCTTCTTACCAAAGCGCAGGTAGAGATTATCAAAGAGAAGATGGCATCCTGTATGGTGGCAGATATTCATGGAAAAAACACCATCTTCAGCTTATACTACGATACGCCGGATTATCTGCTGGCAAGGCGCAGTATGGAAAAGCCTGTATATAAAGAAAAGCTGCGGCTTCGGAGCTATGGGGTGGCAAATCCGGACACGGAAGTGTTTGTGGAGATAAAGAAAAAATATAAGGGTGTGGTATATAAGCGGCGCATATCCATGGCGAAGGAGGCGTCGGACCGGTATCTGCTTGGTGGAGAGAAGGTACAGGATAATCAGATTTCCAGAGAAATTGATTTTTTCATGAAAAGATACGGAAATCTGGCACCAAGAATACTTCTTTCTTATGAAAGAGAAGCCTTTTACGCCAAGGATAATCATGAATTCCGGGTGACCTTTGATGAAAATATTCTCTGGAGGAATGAGGATATGGATTTGGAAAAGGGTGTGTACGGAGAGGCTATTTTGCCGGAGAATATGGCACTGATGGAGGTAAAAACGGCGGATGCCATTCCTCTTTGGTTTGTGGAAATCCTCAGTGAACAGAAAATCTATAAAACTTCTTTTTCAAAGTATGGCAATGCATATAAAACCATTTATGAGCGGGAAAAAATAACAAATGTTGGATAGGAGATAGGAAAAATGGAAACAGTATTTAAAGGAATTTTTGATAGCAGTACTCAGTCGGTAATTGATGTGGGGCAGTTTGTGTTGTGCGTGGCAGTGTCTCTGTTAATTGGCTTGTTTTTGACCTTTGTGTATACATATAAGAGCAGATATACACAGAGCTTTGTAATTACCCTGGCACTTCTTCCGGCGGTGGTATGTGTGGTGATTATGATGGTAAACGGCAATGTGGGTGCCGGTGTGGCAGTGGCAGGTGCCTTTAGTCTGGTGCGTTTCCGTTCTGTGCCGGGTACAGCCAAGGAAATCGGAACCATCTTCCTTGCCATGGGAGCCGGTATGGTGGCAGGTATGGGATATCTGGGCTATGCGGTGCTGTTCACCGTTATTCTGGGACTGGTGATGCTGGTGCTGAACATGGTGGGCTTTGGCCTGAAAAAGAGCACGGATATGGATAAGATGCTGCGCATTACCATTCCGGAGGATTTGGATTATTGCAGTTTATTCGATGACCTGTTTGAGAAATACACTACCAAGGCGGCAGTGGAAAGTGTAAAGACCACCAATATGGGCAGTATGTTTAAGCTGACCTATCATATTATTTTGAAGGATCAGAGCAAGGAGAAGGAATTTATCGATGCTCTGCGGGAAAGAAATGGCAATCTGGAAATCAGTATCGGAAAGTGTGAAAATCTGATACCTGAGCTGTAATCGAGGTGAAATAGTTATGAAGAGAAGAGTTTTAAAAAGTGTGCTTGCCTGTGCATTGACGTTGTCACTGCTGACAGCCTGTGGCGGACAGCAGGCGGAAGCCCCCCAGGATAAGGTGGAGAATGGAAATGGGGTAGCCCCCCAGCAGAATAATCAGCAGTCAACGGACATTGCGCTGCAAAGCTATGAGGATACCTTTACCGAAAGGGATCTTAGACAGGTTGCAGATTTGGATGCTGCCATTTACGTGGAGCTTTCGGAGGAGGGGATTTCCATCGACGGAAGAGGTGCCCAGGCAGAAGGAAAAGTAGTCACCTTTACCGATGAAGGAACCTATGTGATTTCCGGAAGTCTTTCCGGTGGACAGCTGGTGGTGGATGCTGCCAAGGAGGATAAGGTGCAGTTGGTTTTAGAGGGAGTCAGTGTGACTAATGACAGCTCCGCTGCGCTTTATGTAAAGCAGGCGGATAAGGTGTTTGTGACTACCGGAGCGGGTACGGACAATTCCTTTGAAACCACCGGAGAATTTGTGGATATCGATGAAAATACCATCGACGGTGCAGTATTTTCCAAGGATGATATTATATTTAACGGCGAGGGTTCTTTAAATATTATCTGTAATGCGGACCACGGAATCGTAGGAAAGGATGATATCAAGGTTACCGGCGGAAGTATTGTAGTGGATGCCAAAGGAGATGGTCTGCAGGCCAATGACGGCATCTATATTGCGGATGGTACGGTATCTGTGCTGAACAGCTATGAGGGCATGGAGGCGCAGAATATTTATGTTTGGAATGGGGACATTACCATTATCGCGGAGGATGACGGTTTGAATGGTGCCGGAGGAAATGACGGAAGCGGTCTTCAGTCCTTTGGAGGCAACAATCCATTCGAGGCGGATTTGTCCTGCAATGTGGTGATTCATGGAGGTGCGTTGCATGTCAGCGCGGATGGAGACGGACTGGATTCCAATGGCAATCTGGTGATAAATGGCGGTGAAATCTATGTGAATGGTCCCACCAATGGTGGAAACGGAGCTATTGACTTTGGAGGAAGCGGCATTATGAACGGCGGTGTGCTGGTGGCAACGGGTGCAGATGGCATGGCGGAAAATATGAGCCAGGGCTCCGGACAGTGCACCATGATGGTCACTCTGAGCAATCAGATGCTGGAGGGAGAACTGGTGGTGAAGGATGCTGCCGGAAATGTGATTTTGTCCCATACCCCGGAGAAACGTTATAACAATGCGGTAATTTCTCACCCGGATTTGAAGGTGGGAGAGACCTATACCGTGTCCGTGGGAGAGGCTTCTGCGGAGGTAACTTTTGAATCAACAATCTATGGCCAGGGAATGATGAATGGCGGACAAGGTGGCTTCGGTGGTGGCCATGGCGGTTTTGACGGTAATAAAGGAGATGGCAGCTTTGGCGGCGGTAAGGAAAATGGTGGCCAGGGTGGTCGCGGGGAACGACCGGAAATGGGCGAGATGCCGGAGGGCATGGAATTACCCGAGGGGATGACTCCACCGGAAGGAATGGAGATGCCGGAAGGGATGACTCCGCCGGAGGGAATGGAGATGCCGGAAGGGATGACTCCACCGGAGGGCATGGAGAACATGCCGCAGATGCCGGGAGTGTAGAATGGAGCTTCAGCTTGACATATGTCAGGTTGAAGCTTTTTGGGCTAAATTTATAAAGAGTGTTGCAATTTATTCAAACGTTGATATAATGTACTTATTCGTCAATAGGGGTACAACCCTTGGTCGTTCGACCTGATTTTTCTAAGCCGGTTCCGGCAGGATTTCATGTTTTACAATTTTTTTACTATTTTCGAGGAGGAGTTTTTATGCCGAAAAAGGAGGAGCCCCTGCTTAAGAATCATCGCGATGTGCAGGGAAAAACGATTTTCAGCGATGCTACTTTGTGTGCCCGGTTTTTGCGGGAAAATATTGATCATCCAATCATTCGGAAGGTGCAGCCGGAGGATATCGAGGATTATACGGAGAGATTCATCCCATTCTTTGGAACGGAGTTCGAAAGTGATACCGTTAAACGTATTTGTATAAAGTGCGATAATGACGAGTATGTTTTTTATCTGATTTCACTAATTGAACACAAAAGTATAGTGGATTATAATATAACTATGCAGTTATTGAAATATATGGTGTGCATCTGGACGGAGTATGAGAAGTCCTTTGGGGAGAAATATAAGGATAGGGTGCGGAATAAGTCCTTTCGTTATCCACCCATTCTACCGATTGTGTACTATGAGGGGAAGGACAGGTGGACCGCCGGCATGGAGCTGAAGGATCGGATTGAAATGGCGGAGGCCTTTGGGGCGTATGTACCGAATTTTACCTATGAACTGGTGGATATTCACCAGATAAGTAATGAGGAGCTGCTTGCCCGGGGAAATGTGATGAGCCTGATTATGCTGCTGAACAAGATTCAGACAGTGGAGGATTTGTCAGCATTTACGGACATCCCCAGGGATGCACTGGAGGATGTGCTCCATAGCAGTGCAGAAGAAGTGCTGGATATTTTGGTTTCTGTGATAAGAACACTGTGTAAGAGAGTGAATGCCACCGACAAGGAGACAGAAAGCTGTGTGGCAAAAGTGAGGATGGGAAATATGGGATATTTGTTTGAAAACATGGAACCGATGGATATACAGGCGGAGAGAAGGAATACAGCGCAGGCCAGGGCAGAGCGGGATGCGGCATTAGAGGAGCTTGAGAAGATGAGACGTGAGGTTGAGCGATTGCGAGCACTCGTTCCAGAAAGTGTGTAGAAATATAGGAAAGACAAATTTTCTGTAGTGTAGAAAATTTGTCTTTTTTGTCATATTCCACATATTTTTGTCCTTTTTTTGAAAAAATATATTCAAAATGTAAAAGAATAGTGGTAAAATAATACTAGAAAAGGAAGAAATTTCTGGAAAGAACGGAGATATCAATGGATTTTGGCAGAAAAAAGATTCGATTAGGCGATTTGCTTGTGAATAGTAAGGTGATTACTCACAATCAGCTCGAGATGGCACTGGAGGCGCAGAAGGGAAGCGGTAAGAAGCTGGGCGAGGTGCTGGTTGATGAAGGTATCGTTACAGAAGAGGATATTGCTAAGGCGTTGAGTAGTCAGCTTGGCATAGAATTGGTGGATTTAACCAATATTACCGTGGATCAGGATGTCCTTAATATGGTGCCGGCATCGGTGCTGAAAAAGGATAAGGTTTTCCCGTTTGCGTATCGTGATGACAATGTAAATATTATTCTGGTAGCCATGGCGGATCCGCTGGACATGTATGCCCAGGACGATATCTCTATCGTGACCGGCTGCCAGGTGGAGCCGGTAGTTGCGACTACCCGTAATATCATGCTTGCCATTGATAAGCACTATGGTCAGGATGAAGTAGATTCTGCTTTGGAAGCATATGCGAAAGAGAAAAAGCTGGGAAATATCGGTGTGGATATCGACCTTGCCAGTCAGGAAGAGATTAACAGTTCTCCCATTGTAATGCTGGTAAATGATATGATTGACAAGGCTGTGCGTCAGCGTTCTTCGGATATACATATTGAACCCATGGAGCGTTTTGTGCGGGTGCGTTATCGTATCGACGGTGCGCTGTACGAGAGAGCGAAGTATGATATCAATTATCTGAATGCCATGGTTGCCCGTATCAAGATTATCGGTGGTATGGATATTGCAGAAAAGAGAAAGCCCCAGGATGGTCGTATCACGCATATGGTGGATCGTGTGGAGTATGATATCCGTGTGTCCATTCTTCCCACCGTGTACGGCGAGAAGGTGGTAATGCGTCTTACGGCGAAGGCTGCTCTTACCAGAGAGAAGAGTCAGCTGGGATTAAAACCGAGGGAACTGAAGCAGTTTGATGAGATTCTTAAGAATCCCCACGGCATTCTTTTGGTAACGGGACCTACCGGTTCGGGTAAGTCCACTACATTGTACACAGCCCTTAGTGAATTAAACACCGAGGATGTAAATATTATCACTGTAGAAGACCCGGTGGAGGCAAATATCGACGGAATCAATCAGGTGCAGACGAATGTAAAGGCGAACCTGACCTTTGCGACGGCGCTGCGTTCCATTCTGCGTCAGGACCCGGATATCATCATGATTGGTGAGATTCGAGATGAGGAAACGGCTGGTATCGCGGTACAGGCCTCTATTACGGGACACTTCGTGGTAAGTACCCTGCATACCAACTCCACCTCCAGTACCATTACCCGTTTAGAGGACATGGGGATCGAGTCCTATCTGATTGCGGATTCGGTGGTAGGTATCATCGCCCAGAGACTTGTGCGCAGACTCTGCGCAAGCTGTAAGAAAGGGCGCAAGGCCACAGAGGATGAGAAAGTGTTTATGGAGGTGCCCACCCAGGAGGATATCACCATTTATGAGCCTTGCGGCTGTCCAAAATGTGACAATACAGGATACAAGGGACGTATCGGTGTCTATGAAATATTGAAGATGACACCCAAGCAGAAAACGATCGTCAGCAAACGTCTTGGTGCGGATGCCATCCGTGAACAGGCGATTTTGGACGGTATGCGTACCCTGCGCCAGAGTGCAACGGAGTATGTACTGGATGGAACGACCTCCTTTGATGAGATGGTGAAGGTTTCCTTTGAATTGTAGTTTGTATTTGCCAGGCTGGGAAGCCTGCCGGGGTACAGGTAGAAACGGTGGCCTGTGAGGCCCCGCAGGGGCGGAAAAATGAGTGAAATTAGGCTGAATATGAAGCGTAATGGGTACAGGCGGAGAGAAAGCTATGTGAGACCCTGCGAAATGAGGAAAAGCGGGGTATGGCGAGAAAAAATTTCGCAGGTACCCAGTTGAGGAGAAAAAAGGCTGATTTTTTGGTGAAAAAGAGGCTGAGCGGGGTATGGGAGAGAGGAGAATCCACATATACCCCGATGTGATGGAAAAAGATTTTGTAGAAAAAATATGGATATTTGTATTGTAAAAAGGATGTAAAAGGTATACAATATTAGTACCAAGGTACTAATTATAACTAGTACCAATTACAGAATCGGAGGGCCGGATGGCAAGTTTTGGTTATGAAGCAATAGATAGTGCCGGGAAGGCCATAAAGGGTAGTATAGAGGCGGAGGATGCCAGTAAGGTCAAGCAGGAGCTGAAAAAGCAGGGGCTTATCGTGGTGTCCATTTCGGAGCAGAGTATGCTGACAAAGGACCTTAATTTTGAGATTGGGGGAAAGCCCAAATCCAGGGATTTGTCGGTGTTCTGTAGACAGTTTGTAAGTATGGTACGTGCGGGTGTGACGATTACCGATGCACTGCAAATGCTTTCTGAGGCGACGGAGAATAAGAAGCTGAAGGAAGCTATCATGGGAGTAAAGGTAAGTACGGAGAAGGGGGAATCTTTATCCGGTGCCTTTGCAGAATGGCCTAAGGTATTCCCAAGCCTGATGATTAATATGGTGGCAGCCGGTGAAGCCTCCGGTAGTTTGGATATCTCCATGGAGCGTATGGCGACGCAGTTTGAGCGATCTAATAAGACACAGGCTCAGGTGAAGAAGGCTATGACGTATCCTCTTGCTGTCTGTGCAGTAGCGGTGGCGGTAGTAATCGTGATGCTGGTAGTAGTAATTCCCTCTTACGAGAATATGTTTAAGGATATGGGAACGGAGCTTCCGGGGATTACGAAAGCGATGGTTGCTGTCAGCGATTTTATTACTGGAAATTGGATTGTGTTGATACTGGTGCTGGTTGGTTTAATTTTTGCACTAGTCAGCTTTTATAAGACGGATGCAGGAAAATACTTGTTTCAGAAGATTGTGTTAAAGATTCCTGCATTTAAGACTTTTATTACGAAAAGCGCTTCGGCGCAGATGGCACGTACGCTTAGTACATTGGTTGCTGCCGGCGTACCGCTGGTGGAGGCGGTGGAGATTGTGTCCGGTACCATGACCAATGTATATTTCCGGGATGCGCTTTTTAATGCCAGGGATGAGATTATGATTGGTCAGCCATTAAGCAGACCTTTACAGGATTGTGGATTATTTCCACCCATGGTATATCATATGATTCGTATCGGTGAGGAAACCGGTAATACGGAAGAGATGATGGACAAGTTGGCGGATTACTATGAGGAAGAGGTAGAAATGGCTACCCAGACCTTAATGGCAGCTTTGGAGCCTATGATTATCGTGGTGTTAGCGGTTATCGTATGCTTCCTGATTGCAGCATGTTTTGCACCGATGCTTACTATGTATGGTGCGCTGGACAAGCTGTAGTCGCAACAAGTAAAAAGTAAGTGTCTGCAATGCAGATAGGCTTTTGGAGATGTGAGCGACGGAAATAAACGAATTTTTCACCTACGTGTAGGGACGGGGTGTAAAAGGGAGCGAAAGCTCCGGATAAATAACAATCTATAAAAAGCACGAAAAGGAGAAATGTGTTATGAAAAAGATGAAGAAATTAAACAACAAAGGCTTCTCACTTGTGGAGCTGATTATCGTTATCGCTATTATGGCAGTATTAGTTGGTGTTTTAGCTCCACAGTTTACTAAGTATGTTGGTCAGTCTAAGACTTCTGCTGATGGAACAAATGCTGATACACTTAGAACAACAGCGGCTTCTTGTTTAGCAGATACTACTTGTACATATGCTCAGACAACAGAGCAGACATATACTATTAATGGTTCTGCACCTACCGCAGCAACCGCAGATGGTAATTTATTTACATTAATGGAAGCTGCAATGGGAAGCTCTAATTGGCCTTCAACGCAGTCTAAAACAACTGGTTTTACATTGAAGATTACACCTGCGACAGGTGGTGGCTATACTGTAGATGTAACATACTAATAGGTAACCAACCATGCTCCCAACAATCCTACTATACCTAATCATATTCCTCTATGGAATCATCATCGGCAGCTTCCTAAACGTAGTCATCCTACGGCTGCCGTTAAAAGAGAATATAGTGACCACCTCATCTCATTGTATGAGCTGTGGGTATCGGCTGAAATGGTATGATTTGGTACCGTTGTTTAGCTGGCTTATGTTGGGTGGCAAATGCAGACAATGCAAAGCAAAGATTTCCATTCAGTACCCCATCATTGAGGCACTGAATGGAATCTTATATCTTTGGATTTTTACGAAATACGGTGTAAGCGTAGATTCCCTACTCTACTGTTTACTGTTTAGTGCACTTCTTGCTTTAAGTGTGATTGATTTTAGAACTTATGAGATTCCTGTGGGAATCAATTATTTTATCCTGGGGCTGGGAATTCTTCGGGTAATTACGGACCTTCCGAACTGGAAGGATTACCTGATAGGGTTCCTGGCTGTCAGTGTTTTTTTGTACCTGATTTATTTTCTGTCAGGTGGAAGAGCGATGGGCTGAGGAGATGTGAAGCTGATGGCTGTGTGCGGGCTTGTACTTGGCTGGAAGCTGATTATTCTGGCATTTCTTTTGGGCTGCATCTTGGGTTCCATCATTCATGTGCTTCGCATGAAACTATCGGGGGAGGACCATGTACTGGCCATGGGTCCCTATTTAGCGTTAGGGGTAGCAATCTGCGCCCTATATGGAAATCAAATGATAGATTGGTATCTCCACGGATACCTTGGAATGTAGGAATGTTTTTTTGATTTATTAAGAGTGAATATAAAGAAAACCTTATTGCAGATTTCAGCCTCCGTGGTCTGGTGGGCATTATGTCTTATGCAGACCCTTGAAAAACGTCGGCCCTTGGCGAGGTCCTTTCGAGCCTAGTGCCGCTACGATTTTTCACGGAGCGAGAGCGTGTCTAAATAAGACATAATGCC
>JAFTXD010000042.1 GCA_017461775.1 Lachnospiraceae bacterium | reverse complement strand
CGAATCCATCGCCTCGGAAACCGCGTCTTCAATGGAATATTTCTCCTCCAAATACGCTCTGATTGTGGCAATGAACAGTGCATACTCCTCAAGTTTTTTCACTTCTTCATGATATCAGCATTATACCCCAAATTAATATTCAGTACAACCGCGCGGCACTGCAAAGCCGCATTTTCTTTGTCAGTTCCCTCCGGGTAAGCTGCATTTAATTCCAAAATCTGACGTTCCGGCTCCTCCTTTGTTCCATTATAAAACACCACAAATTGTGGGTACGGCAGCTCAATAATTTTGCTGCTGTAAATATCCCGCTTATTCCCCACAATCTTCTGATACAGCTTAGAAAAATAAACTTAAACAGCCTGTCCTTATACTGTCTGTTCACATGATTTTCCCCCATAAAAGCCTCCTTCTGAAATTAGTAAATTTGAGAAAATAAACCGAATGGTTCAAAAGATGATAGACTACAAAGCGAATGCCTTAATGCATTCATACTATCATGCTAACTGTTATTTGACAAGATCTTTTTTAGGAGACCCTATAGTGAAAATCATGCTTGGCGCCGGGGCAGGGCATAATATGGTACGGTTTATTTTGAATATAGAGATATTTTAGAGCATCTTAGGTTACTGCTTCATAATCAGCGGAATTCGGGCATGGACGCCCGAATTAGGAGGCACTGCGCACGGATGCGCATTGCCTCCGACGCGTCACATTCCACATCCTTTATGCAGTAACCTTAGATACTCTTAAATATCGAAATCTGAAAAATAAACCGTACCATATTATGCCCCGACCCCAAGCATGATTTTCTCAACAATCTAAAAAGAACCGCTACGAATTCGTAGCAGTTCCTTTATTTACTCGATAATTTCTTGGCGTCACTCCAAACCGCTTTTGAAAAATGCGGTGAAAGTAACTCATATTTTCGTAGCCTACAGCCAGTCCGATATCCAGCACCGGCATTCCCGTATGCTCTAAAAGGTACGCCGCCTGATTCAGCCGTTTTTCCTGTAACAGCTCCGTATAATTCTTACCGGACAGCTTCTTAATCTCTCTGGAAAGCCAGTACACATCATAATGAAGATATTCTGCCAGCTTGGCAAACTCTCCATCCCGATAATGCTCTTCTATATAAGTAAGAACATCCATCATCAGCCTCTGCTGGGGATTTCCCTTGGCTGTCTCCACACGTTCCCCATGATTAAGGAGCTGCAAAAACAAAAGCCCCATGGTAATCTGATTAATACTGCGCTTGTTGGGCTGCTTGTTGCGGATGGTCCAAATCAGATTCTCCAAAAGATTACGCACCGGCAACACATCCCCCACCTTAAAGTGCAGGTAACCTGACGCCTGATTTTTCCCGGTCAGACAGTCCACCACAAAATCACGCAACAGATTTTGCTCCTCCTCCATCAGCTTCAGGGTATAATCGAAAAACTCCGGTAAAATAATGAAATTTACCGCAATGTCCCCTTCCCCCGCAGGATAAATCTCCTGCACCGCCTGCTGGTTCAAGAACAAAAGCTCTCCCTCGTGAAGATACACATCATGGCCATCGATTACATGATGGGTACTCCCGGCACACATATAAATCACTTCAATATAATTGTGGGTATGGGCCGGAAAATGAACAAAACGGGTATGGGGGCGGACTTGAATCAGCTTTCCGGCGTCCAGCAGCTTCCCCGCATCTACTACGTTACTCTCCGGGGACATATATATCCCCTTTTCAATCTCCGCAGAGCCCGACAAAATCCGCTTCTCCTCCGCAGTAATCTCCCTAAGTTCCTCCAAAAGCTCCCGGGTCATAAGGTATTAATCCAGATGGAATACATTCTGCAAATCAATACTTACAGGGCTGTTGTCAGGATTGGTCTCCATGATATCCGCCATAAAATCCCACCACTTACGGTTGATAGCGGTATCTGCACCCTTTGCCCACTTCTCTTCATCCTCAATTTCGATATAACCGAATAAAGTCAGGGTTTCTTTATCCAGGAAGATGGTGTAGTTCTTTCCACCATGCTCATGAATCATATCTGCCATCTCCGGCCATAACTCGTTGTGTCTCTTCTCATACTCTGCTTCCATTCCAGGATAGAGCTTCATCTTAAATCCCTTAATCATTTGAAATACCTCCTGTAAAAATAGTTATATTCATTCTACCATAGTTTCCTCATTATTTACACCCTGCAAAATACCGCTTTTGCGCATTTTCGACCATTTTACGCAGCGTTTGCCACCAGGCGTTTCACCCAGACTTTTTTCTTCACCAGAACAAATCCGATGACGCATTTAATCCAGTCCATGGACTGACAGGTGAAATACAGCACCACCGGGGTAAGGGGTGAATACCTGCTCAGCACATAGGCAACAGGGATACATACCGTCCACACAAAGAAGCTGTCAAACAGGAAAGTAATCACCGTCTTTCCACCGGAACGCAGAGTGAAATATGTCGCATGGGTAAAACCATACAATGGCATACATACTGCGGATACCCGGATAAAGTTTGTGGCCAGCTCCTTCACTGCATCGCTGGTATTGTACACCATGGGAAACAACGGTGCACAAAGGAAAAGCAGACCTCCCATACCAAAGCAGGACATTACCGTAAAGGCAATCAGCTTGTTGTCCGTATCCACGGCTTCTTCCATTTTGTCCGCACCCAAAAGCTGTCCCACGATAATGGATACCGCACTTCCCAGCGCGATAAACACCACATTAAACAGGTTGGAAATGGTGTTATTGATATTCAGCGCTGCTACCGTATTTAAGCCCTTTACCGAATAGCACTGGGACAGCATGGCCATACCTGCCGACCACAAAATCTCGTTCATCATCAGAGGGAAGCCTTTTTTTACAATCTGTCTTACAAGGCTCATAGGAATGCGAAGGGTCTTATATGCACCTTCAATAAAGTACATCTTCGCAGAATGCCTGTGAGTCCAAATAATCACCACAAAAGCCTGCACCACGCGGGAAATTACTGTAGCAATGGCTGCTCCCACTACACCCAGAGCCGGGAAGCCAAGAAGTCCAAAAATCAGCACTAGATTCCCCACAAAATTCACAGCCACTGCCAGAATACCTGCCACCATAGGCACCATAGTTTCGCCGCTTTCCCGCAGAGAACTGGTATAAACCTGCTCCACGCCAAAGGGCAGAAGACCAAAGACCATCACCAGCAGATACTGCTTCGCGTAATGAAGGGTAATCTCAATCGCTGCCGCATCTCCTTCCCCCTGCAAATACAGCCCAATCAGCTGCTCTCCCCAGCCTAGGAAAATGCCAATTCCCAGAAGCACAATGATAGCGCAGATAATCACCTTGAAACGGAAGGTATTCCGCATGCCTTCCCTATCCCCACTACCGTAGAACTGGGCGCCAAAGATACCCGGCCCGGATATAGCCCCGAAAATACTTAAGTTAAATACCATCAAAAGCTGATTTACAATGGCTACGCCGGTCATCTGCTCCGTACCCACGCTTCCCACCATAATATTATCCAGAAGACCCACAAAGTTGGTGATTCCATTCTGAATCATAATGGGCACCGCCACTGTCAGCACCATTTTATAAAATTGTCTATCTCCAATAAATTTGCTTAAAAATTTCTTCAATCTTGTACTCCTGCCTTTTTTCTCTTATACTAATATCAATGCGTAAGACATAGTATATCGAAAAAACAAGACTTTTGCAACGGAGGTTCCATGGCTGTTATTAAAAATGTACAGGAAAAATATATGAAAGCCGCTTTAAAGCTGGCAGAGAAGGCACTGGCACTGGGAGAAGTTCCCATTGGATGTGTCATTGTCCACGAAGGAAAGATTATCGGACGGGGGTATAACCGCCGTAACACAGATAAGAACACCCTGGCCCATGCGGAGATTACCGCCATCAACAAGGCCAGCAAAAAAATCGGAGACTGGCGGCTGGAGGAATGTACCCTATACGTCACCTTAGAGCCCTGCCAGATGTGTGCCGGCGCCATTGTACAGGCCAGAGTGCCGGAGGTGGTCATGGGCTGTATGAATCCCAAAGCAGGCTGCGGCGGATCCATTTTAAACATTCTGGAAATGCCGGAATTCAACCATCAGGTACAGGTCACGCGCGGCGTTATGGAAGAAGAATGCAGCGCGATTTTAAAGGAATTTTTTACAAATCTGCGAAAACGGAACAAATTGGAAAAAGAACAGCGCAAAAAAGAATCCGATCAGTAAAGTCAGGAAATGCCCCCTGGCATTTCCTGACTTTATGATATTGTTTCTATTCTGCAATATAGGTAGGTGCGTTCTTCGGACTCTTTCCCTTAATCACGTTATGGTAATACGCATAGGTCATAGGGTCATCATCTTTCAGTACATCCGCATCCAGCACTTTACCCAGAAATACAGTATGAGTACTGGTTTCCATCTTATCAATCACTTCACAGGTAATATAGCCACAAGCATCCGCAATCACCGGCATATAGCCCTTTACCACGGATTCCACCTCATCAAATTTGTTGTGCTCCCTGCCACTTTTAAAGCCAAAGATTCCGATAGTGGAGGCCTCTGAATTCTCTCCCAGAATGGAAATCGCAAAGCGTCCGCTGTCCTGAATGCACTGGTTGGTGTAATTATCATGGTTGATGCTGACTGCAATAGTCGCCGGCTCTGAAGTAATCTGCATGGCACTATTGGCAGTGCAGCCGGTAGGTCTGCCATTGTCCCAGGTACTGATAACATAAACTCCATAGGATAACTGTCTGAAAGCATTTTTGTTCATATGTAAACCTCCTTTTAAATCAGTAACAATTCCTATTATTAATTTATCATTTCTTACATAATTTGTCAACAGGGATTTTATTTTCAAATGGCAGTTGACAAAACCTTTTTAAAACGATACACTGTAAAAGCCGTACATTGTCTGGGTCACTGGGCATGGCGTTGAAATTTGGTCTCACGCAATGGAAATCTACGAACCGTGTCAGGTCGGGAACGAAGCAGCACTAAGAAGAACCTTTCATGTGCCGTGAGGGTGCCGGATGGAGCCATGTCTATACCCGCCTTGTGCGGTCTTTTCATTTCCAGTGAGGATAGAGATAATTGGGCAAGGAGCCCTATCCTCACTTACTTTTACAAATCACAGGCAGGTATAGACATGTTGCGTAGTTGTGAAATTTGTCCCAGAAACTGCAAAGTAAATAGAGAAGCCGGGCAGCTTGGATATTGTCGTATGCCCGCTAAAATTTATGCAGCCCGTGCCGCACTACACATGTGGGAAGAACCTTGCATCTCCGGGACCTCCGGCTCCGGAACCGTCTTCTTTAGTGGTTGCAACCTGCGGTGTGTTTTTTGTCAGAATCATGACATTGCCATTGGTGATGTCGGCATGGAGATTTCCTCTGAAAGACTGGTAGAAATCTATTTGGAACTGCAAGAAAAAGGCGCCGCCAATGTTAATCTGGTTACGCCCACTCATTATATTCCTCAGATTGCAGATAGTCTGGTCAAAGCCAAGTCTGCAGGATTGTCCATCCCCATTGTGTACAACACCGGTGGGTATGAAAAGGTGGAGTCCCTCAAAATGCTGGAGGGACTTATCGATATCTATCTTCCGGATTGCAAATATTTTAGCTCCGATTTGGCATCTGCATATTCTCATGCGCCGGACTACTTTTCTATAAATCAAGCCGCACTGCAGGAGATGTATCGCCAGGTAGGCCCTGCCCGTTTCAATGGAGAAAACGGTATGATGGAGCATGGTATGATTATCCGCCATTTATGCCTCCCCGGTCAGGTGAAAGACTCCAAGAAGATTATCCATCATCTTTATGACACCTTCGGAGACAATGTGTACCTCAGTATCATGAACCAATATACCCCTCTTTCCCATGTAGCTCATATCCCGGAGCTTAATCGTAAGCTCACGGAGGAGGAGTACGAACGGATTATCTCCTACTGTATACGCTTGGGCGTAGAGAACGCCTTCATTCAAGAGGGCGACGCAGCCCAGGAGAGCTTTATACCGAGCTTTACCTATGAGGGACTTAAACCGTAAGAATGTATCTATGATGGATTTACCCACACAAATGGGCAAATGGGCATACAGCTCTCGTTGTTGCCCATTTTTCTCCCTTTTTTCAGCATTATGTAAGCCATTTGGGTACATACACCTCATCACTCACATACCGCCTACAAAAATCTTCATTTCTTGGGCGGTGCATCATTTTAAGACTACATATCCCCAACCAGCCCAATCGTCCCACAACGCTATATCCCCACCTCCGTCATATAATACCCAAAATCCCCTTCCTTCGCAGGCTCCACTGCGCCTTCAAAGCTTTCAAAGCCGTAGAGCACCGCCACCTGTTTTTCTTTGTCATAAAAATTCCCTGGTACACCCACATAATACTTTACCGGGGCTTTCTCTTTTCTCCACAGGATGATGTGCCCGTAATTGTAGTAACCATGGAGAAGAAAGCTGTTTTCTACCAGAGAATATCTCTTTTCTGAGAGCAGCACCATATCTTTCAGCTCCAGCTTTATGTATTCCCGAAAATCTCCAAAGGGCTTTACGTGAGGATACACCTTACAAATCTGTTTCCACTTTCTATTCTCCACCTTATCTTCAGAGACCTTATCGACACCTTCCTTTTGCGCAGTCACCTCGTCCTCTCCTTCCGCTACCTCTTCTGCTATCAGTTCTTCCTGTATCAGCACCGCCTCCGGCTCCGTCCATAAGATTTCCTGGGCCAGCCATGAATCCTCCTGCGCGGTCACCACTTCTTCCCGTACTTCCACCGTGGCAGTTTTACCTTCCACAGTCCCCCAATCTCCCGAAAATAGCACACAATCCTCTGACAGCCGCAGTAAAAGGGTTAAACCATCCAGGCTCCCCTTTTTTTCCCACTCATATTGTCCGCTTGCGCCTCCCCCATTTAAAAGAATCAACTCCGAACCAAGACTCTGTTGCCCTTCCGCAACCTCTAACAGTCCCTTT
Source organism: Lachnospiraceae bacterium (assembly GCA_017461775.1). Taxonomy (GTDB): domain Bacteria; phylum Bacillota; class Clostridia; order Lachnospirales; family Lachnospiraceae; genus Acetatifactor. The sequence goes on along the minus strand of JAFTXD010000042.1, from coordinate 1,775 downwards.
CCATCAAACAAAACCGGCACTCCCTGAAGTCGTACCTGCGCTTCCCAGGCATCCTTCTTTTCAATCACCTTTACAAAGCCGGCATTACTCTTTTTTTCCTTACCTTCATACAAACTCATATAAAATATTTTTCGATTATAGCTCATAAAAATACCCCCTAATACAATGTATTAGAGGGTTGTCCTTTTTATGCACTAATAATCCAGACCATCCAGATATTTCATATAATTCATAACCATCATGGCAATCTTAAAGGTAAGAGCATCGTCAAAATTACGTAAATCCAAGCCCGTGCTCTTTTGAATCTTTTCAATTCGGTACACCAGCGTATTTCTATGTACAAAAAGCTGTCTGGAGGTTTCCGATACATTTAAGCTGTTCTCAAAGAATTTATTAATAGTACTGAGTGTTTCATCATCCAGCTCCAGAGGCACGTTTCCGCCGAACACTTCTTCCACAAAGATTCTGCATAAGTTTACCGGCAACTGATAAATCAGACGACCGATACCCAGTGTACTGTATGCCACAATATTCTTCTCCGCGTAGAAAATCTTGCCCACATCCAGAGCCATCTTTGCTTCCTTGTAGGACTTGGACACATCCTTCAGCTCCTGAATCACGGTACCGAAGGATACACGTACATTCAACATCGCTTCTGCATTCATCATACCCACGATAGTATCCGCTACCGCCATCAAATTCTCGTAAGAGTAATCCTCCTGCGCAAAGGATTTAATCAAAATCACGCAGCTCTCATCCACCGCCGTGATATAATCACCTGCCTGGGTAGAGAACATTCCCTTCAGGAGCTCCGTCACCAGACCATCCTTCTCCATCTTGGTTTCCACAAGGTATACCACTCGTGGTACGGTAACCTCTACATGAAGCTTCTTGGCACGATTATAGATGTCCACCAACAGGAGATTATCCATAATCAGATTCTGGAAGAAGTTGTTACGATCAAAACGTTCCTTATAAGCAATGGCAAGGTTCTGAATCTGGGAAACTGCAATCCTTCCCACCATGTAGATATCATTGCCTACCCCCTTGGCTACCAGAATGTACAAAAGCTCACCCTCGTCCCAAATCTTAAGCAAATGATAAGCTCCAATCACCTGGCTGTCTGCCGGAGAATCCCCAAAGCCACTTACCAAATTAGTATTTAAATCGGACATATCTGCCGTGGCAGCAATCACATTACCATTTAAATCATATACACACAAATCTACTTTGGTAATTGCCTTTAATTCATCAATACTGGTCTGAATCACCTGACTGGTAATCATCTAAATCCTCCTTAAAAAAGCAAGGGTGCTGTAAACAGCACCCCTGTAGAAAAATCTTATTAGTTGGTAATAATCTGCTCGGTCTCTTTGTCGAATACGTGGATCTTCTCAACATCAAGAGCAAACTTAACAACATCACCAGGTCTAGCAGTTGTTCTAGAATCAACTCTAGCGGTCATAGGGAAGGTGTCAAGATCGAAGTATAAATAAACTTCTGCACCAAGTAACTCGTATACTCTGATAGTAGACTCGAATACGCTCTGAGGAGAGGACTCGATGAACATCTCGGAATCATATACATCTTCAGGACGGATACCGAAGGTAACGGTCTTTCCATCGTAACCGCCATCGATCAGCTTCTTGGACTTTGCAGGAGGAAGAGGAATGCTATGTCCAGCAACCTCAAGGTTAGCATTAGCACCATCTACCTTAACAGTAGCATCTAAGAAGTTCATCTGAGGAGATCCCATGAAACCTGCAACGAAGAGG
>JAFTXD010000005.1 GCA_017461775.1 Lachnospiraceae bacterium | reverse complement strand
GGCCATATGGAAATGAGGATTATACATTATGAGCGAAATTAAGATGATTGCTCCTGCTGTAAAGAATGTTCCTTGGCAGGAGAAACCAGAAGGCACCTCTGGTGCTCCTATTTGGAGATACACTGAGAATCCTATTATCGGACGCAATCCGGTAGAAGGTGTAGCTCGTATCTTCAACAGCGCAGTAGTGCCATACGAAGACGGATTTATCGGAGTGTTCCGTGGTGAACAGACCAATGGTATTCCTTATGTTTATCTTGGAAGAAGTAAAGATGGTATTCATTGGAATTTTGATAAGGAAAAGGTTCAGTTTGTAGATGAGAACGGTGAGCCGTTTATGCCTGTATATGCATATGACCCAAGACTTGTTAAGGTAGAAGATACTTATTACATCATCTGGTGTGGTGACTTCTATGGTGCAGCAATCGGTATTGCTAAGACCACTGACTTCAAGACCTTTACAAGAATTGAGAATCCGTTCCTTCCTTTCAACAGAAATGCAGTTTTATTCCCTCGTAAGGTGAATGGAAACTTCTTAATGTTATCCCGTCCTTCTGACAGCGGACATACTCCTTTCGGAGATATTTTCGTAAGTGAGAGCCCTGACCTTGTATACTGGGGCAAGCACAGACACGTTATGGGACGTGGAAATGAGTGGTGGGAGTCCGTTAAGATTGGTGGCGGTGCAGCTCCTATCGAAACCAGTGAAGGCTGGCTCTTATTCTATCATGGCGTAAGTGGTACCTGTAACGGCTTTGTTTACAGTATCGGTGGAGCAATCTTAGATTTAGAGAATCCTTCTATCGTGAAGTATCGTTGTGAGAATTTCCTTCTTACTCCGGAAGAGTGGTATGAGGAAAGAGGTTTTGTACCGAATGTTGTATTCCCATGTGCGACCATTCACGATCCTGAAAGCGGCAAGATTGCAATTTACTACGGTGCTGCAGATAGCTATGTAGGGCTTGCATTTACCAAATTTGATGAAATTGTTGATTACATTAAGAAACATAGCGTAGTAAGAGAATCAGATACAGAAATCGGCAGACGATAAATTGATAAGGCATGAGGTGAGTCATGGCGAAGATTGTAAAGCCAGTTAAGATGGCAGATATTGCAGAAAAACTTAATGTGAGTACCGTAACAGTTTCCAAGGCATTGACCGGTCAGAAGGGCGTAAGTGATGAGATGCGCATGCGTATCAAGGAGCTTGCCCGGGAGATGGGTTATAAGTATACGGGACAGATGAGGGATAAGCAGGAGGAAAAGAGCTACAATATCGGAATAGTCATCTCTAACAGATACTTGGACAACAGTGATTCCTTTTACTGGAAGATGTACCAAGAGGTTGCAAGTCTGGCAATGGCTCAGGGGGTGTTTACCCTTTTGGAGCTCCTTAATGAGGAGGATGAGCTGGAAGGAAACATTCCTAAGCTTATCGAGGAAGATAAGGTGGATGGTGTGATTGTCATCGGAAAGCCGGGGCACGATTATGTGAAAGTTCTGGAAAAGAATGTGAAAATTCCTATGGTTTTCCTGGATTTCTATGACACAGAGCTGAAGACGGACTCTGTCATTTCCAATAGCTATATCGGTGCATACATGCTGACGGATTATCTGATACGTGCGGGACATAAGCGAATTGCTTATGTAGGAACCTTGATGGTTACCGATAGTGTAACAGACCGCTACATGGGATATGCTAAGGCACTGATGGAGCGCGGACTTCCATTAGAGCAGGATTTGCTTATAAAGGATCGTGATTTGGAGAGTGGTCTTCGCGACACGGAACAGCCCATCACTCTTCCGGATGAGATGCCTAGTGCGTTTGTATGTAACTGTGATTTTATTGCCAGCTTGGTAATCAAGCAGATACGTCAGAGGGGACTTAGAGTTCCGGAGGATGTATCCGTGGTAGGTTTTGATAACTATCTTTATCCGGGTCTTTGTGACATCGGAATCACAACTTATGAGGTGGACATTCGAGAGATGGCTAGACAATCCTTATCTATATTGACCAAGATTATAAAAGGTGAGACTCATGGTACGGGACTCAATATAGTAGAAGGAAGACTTATTGAGAAAGACAGCGTTGCAATAATTTCATAAAAAGGGCGCCTGAACTTGTTTCAGGCGTTCTTTTTTTGTACAATAAGGGGTGGAGGATAGGGATATGAGTCTTTTTGATATTTTAGGACCGGTAATGGTTGGGCCGTCCAGCTCCCATACTGCAGGAGCTGTGCGAATTGGATATATTGCAAGAGTTCTCTTAGGGTGTAAACCTGTCAGCGCAGACCTTGCGTTGCATGGTTCCTTTGCAGCAACAGGAAAAGGGCATGGTACGGATAGAGCACTGGTGGCAGGCCTTCTGGGGATGAAGCCGGATGATATGCGTATTCCGGACAGTTTTCGTATTGCGAAGGAGGAGGATCTTGCATTTTCCTTTGAAGAGGTTCAGATTCCGGGAGCACATCCGAATACCGTACTGATATTCCTCAGGGGTGAGGATGGCAAAGAGCTGGAGGTACAGGCATCTTCTATCGGTGGCGGACGTATCATGATTAATAAAATCGATGGCATCGACGTAAACTGCAGTGGAGAGCTGCCTACGCTGATTATTCACAATTTGGATCAGCCCGGCCTTGTTGCCAAGGTAACTACAAGACTTTCAGAAAAGAATATAAATGTTGCAACCATGCAGATCTTTCGTGATAAAAGAGGTGGATTTGCAGTAATGGTCATTGAAACGGATCAGCCTATTTTTAAGAAAAATCTTTCTTATTTGGAGAATATCGAAGGGGTTGTACAGGTAACCTATTTCAAAGGGGAGGTGGGTTAATGGCATTTACAAGTTTAGAAGAAATGACTGCCCTATGCAATGAGCAGGGGAAGCCCTTATGGGAAATTATATTAGAGGATGATATGCACGACAGGGATGCCGCCAAGGAGGATTCTTGGAAGAAAATGTGCAGAATGTGGGAAGCTATGCTTGCTTCCGTAGAGAATTATGAAGGAAATATTATGTCCAGAAGTGGTCTGGTAGGTGGCATGGGAGCTAAAATGGAGGCCTATGGTGCCGGGGGCGATAGTCTGTGCGGTGACTTTGTGTCCAAGGTCATGGCTACTGCGCTGAAAACGGGAGAGTCCAATGCATGCATGAAGCGAATTGTGGCTGCACCTACTGCGGGGGCCTGTGGAGTACTTCCGGCGGTGCTGGTACCCTTTTATCAGGAAAGCAAGTGTGGTGAGGCAAAGATTATTGAAGCGTTATATGTAGCTGCCGGAATCGGACAGGTGATTGCGTATCGTGCCTTTATTGCGGGAGCCACCGGTGGTTGTCAGGCGGAAATCGGTTCGGCATCTGCCATGGCAGCAGGAGCCATGACCTACTTAAAGGGTGGCGATGAACAGCAGATTGTGCAGGCTGCAGCAATGGCACTGAAAAACCTTCTGGGACTTGTATGCGACCCGGTAGCGGGACTGGTGGAAGTGCCTTGTGTAAAACGTAACGTAGTTGGCGCAGTGAATGCACTGTCCAGCGCAGACATGGCACTAGCGGGGATTTTCAGTAAGATTCCCCCCGACCAGGTGATTGATGCCATGCGGGAGGTAGGAGAGAAGATGCACGATTCCTTAAAGGAAACGGCACTTGGCGGTATTGCGGCTACTCCCGAAGCGAAGAAATTTACACAAGGAATGTAGTGGAAATGAAGAAGATTGGTGAGTTTTTGAAGAAAGAGATAGTTTTGTCTGTGGCACTGCTTTTGGCAATTCTGTCTATGTTTATTGTTCTGCCGGATAAGGAGTACGTCGGATATATTGATTTTCGTACCCTCAGTATTCTGTTTTGTCTGATGGCTGTGATGGTGGGAATGCAGGAGATCGGTGTATTTCGGTTTACCGCAGAGAAGCTATTGGTGAAGGTGAAAAATACCATCCAGTTGGTGTTGATTCTGGTGTTGCTGTGCTTCTTTTTCAGTATGTTTATGACCAATGATGTGGCACTGATTACCTTTGTACCTTTTACCTTTATCGTGCTTCAGATGCTGGGGGAAGATATTGAGAAACGCCTGATGATTCCGGTGGTGGTGTTTCAGACCATTGCAGCGAATTTAGGAAGCATGCTGACCCCTATGGGGAATCCCCAGAATCTGTATCTGTATGGGAAGTCAGGAATGGGGCTGGGAAGTTTTCTGGGATTGATGCTTCCGTATACCTTATTTTCTCTGGTGCTTTTGATCTTTTGCGGTGTATGGCTCGGTAAGAAAAGTAGTGATGGGACGGTAGAAGTGGTACTGAAAGAGAAAACTTCTTTAAAGGGAAGGGAGAAGGAGCTGCTTCGCTATAGTGTATTGTTTGTGCTCTCTCTGCTTACGGTGGCGCATGTGCTGGATTATCGGATGTGTCTGGTGATTGTACTTGCAGCTTTTCTTATTTTGGACAGACCATTATTAAAGAGGGTGGACTATGGGCTGCTGCTTACGTTTATAGGATTTTTTGTGTTTATCGGTAATATGGGCAGGGTTCCCTTTTTCAATGATTTGTTACAGAAG
>JAFTXD010000041.1 GCA_017461775.1 Lachnospiraceae bacterium | reverse complement strand
GTCCATGCGCAGTGCTTCCTCGATTGGGCATCCATGCCCAATCGCCCCTTCAAATCGAGCAGAACACTAAGAAAAACTAAAATGTCTTCACACGCAGCTTCCAAGCACTATGCCCCACCTGTCTTCCTGCCCTGCAAAGTTATTCCCGGAGGCACATCCCCAATTCCTAGCTGTAGACTCAGCGTTGTAGGGAGTGTAAAATTTACTGTATTTTGGGTTAAGTAATTGCGGTATCTTTCTGAGGGGGTGCTTTGTATAATAACATTAAGATGAAAATTATGAATATTATCTAAAAAATGTCCGAAAATCGTGTGAACGAGCGGACAAGGGAGGTAACAAATGAACAACACAAAATCAGGAAAGGAACGCACAGCGGATAAGTTATACTACATCAATCGAATTAGTATTTTAGTATCCATTGTGTTGATGTTTTTCCCGGCAGCGAACCCCGCAAAAATTTGTGGTTACATCAATAAGAACATGTCGCTGCTTACCAGTGGAATGTCTTACAACAGACTGATTGAGGACTGTGGAAGAGCATTCCGTCAGGGATGGATTGCAGAGTCCAGCTTCCAGCTTCTCTTTGCAGCCAGTCTGGTGGCATGTGTAGGTATTTTAATTACCATCGTATGCGGCTGTATGTCCCTGGGTAATGTGAAGATGAAGAAGCTTGGTAACTGGTTCGGTATCGCAGGTTCTGCGGTTCAGTTAATCGGTATCGTGCTTATCTTTACAGCATATTCACAGGTTGCAGCAACCAGTAGACCGGAGAAGGTCGAGCCGGCATTAAATACCACAGGCTTTATGTTATTTACCATTGCAGCGGTTGCACTGCTTGTTTCTACCATTGTGATTCAGATATTATTACCGAAGGTAGGCAAAGATGAGAAATTTGAAATGCAGTCCAAATTCAAATTATTCCTTATGTTCTTACCATTTGCGGCACTTTGCTTTGTATTCAGCTATTTGCCGTTATATGGCTGGAGATATGCATTCTTTGATTACAAATCCGGTGGTACTCTTTCTGCAGAGAACTTTGTAGGCCTTAAGTGGTTTACACAGCTCTTCCAGAACGAGGCAACCAAAAGAGATATTGTCAGAGTACTTCGTAACACCCTTGCGATGAGTGGTATCGGTATTATTACCAGCTGGCTGCCCATGGCGTTTGCGATTTTCCTTTCAGAAATCAAGAGTGCAAGAGTAAAGAGATTTGTACAGACATTCTCTACCATTCCTAACTTCATCAGCTGGGTACTTGTATATGCGATTGCACTTGCTATTTTCGCATCCGATGGTTTTGTCAGCAGTATTTTATTAAACACCGGTGCAGTGGATAAGGGTATCAACTTCTTAATGTCCACTGACCATATGTGGCTGAAGATGTGGCTGTGGGGTACCTGGAAGGGACTGGGCTGGAGTGCAATTATCTACATATCCGGTATTGCAGGTATTGATCAACAGCTCTATGAAGCAGCTACCGTGGATGGTGCAGGACGTTTCCAAAAGATGTGGAACATCACCGTGCCCGGTCTGATTCCTACCTTCATGGTAATGTTACTGATGTCTGTAGCTGGTATCTTAAGTAATGGTATGGACCAGTACTTAGTATTTGAAACTGCAAACAACATTGAGTGGCTGAACGTTCTCGATTTATATGTATATAAGCTTGGTATCGGCAACGGTATGATTCCATTGTCTACCGTAGTTGGTATGTCTAAGTCAATTATTTCAGTAATACTTCTCTTCCTTGCGAACAGCATTTCTAAGCTGGTTCGTGGTGAAAGTATTGTATAAGGAGGTGAGGATAGATGGCTAAGACAAAGCAGGAAAAGCTGGACGCTAAACGCGAAAAAGAGTATTATAAAACACATAAAAGACAGTATAAGCTGACCCCGGGAGATATTGTATTCAATGTAATTAACTACGTGTTCTTCATTGTATTTACAATCACCTGTATCTTCCCTTTCTACTACCTGTTTATTAACACCATTTCAGATAATGATCTGGTACGAAAGGGTGCAGTTAACTTTATTCCTCAGGGAATACATCTTAGTAACTATACCTCCATGCTGCAGGCAGGAGAAATCAGCCAGGCATTCCTGGTATCCATTGGAAGAACCATACTTGGTACGGCGCTGATGGTTGTAGCGTCTGCGTTTGTTGGTTACCTGGTTACAAAGCAGGAGATGTGGCACAGAAAGTTCTGGTATCGTTTCCTGGTAATTACCATGTACTTTAATGCAGGTATCATTCCTTGGTACTTAAATATGTCCATGTTAGGTTTGACCAATAGCTTCATGGCATACATCATTCCGGGTATTGTAGCTCCGTATAATATTATCCTGGTAAAGACTTACATAGAGTCCATACCGGCGGATTTGGAAGAAAGTGCATTTATGGATGGTGCGTCTTATATGACCATTTTCCGTAAGATTATCTGGCCTTTAAGTAAACCGATTTTAGCTACCATCGCTATTTTCGGTGCGGTAGGACATTGGAACTCCTTCACCGATTCCCTGATTCTCATGCAGGGTGCACCGGAGTTCTACACCTTACAGCACAGATTGTATAACTACTTAAATCAGGCTTCTAATATTCAGGCGATTGCAAACAGCGGACAGATTTCTGAGACCGTGGCAAGCAGTCTTATGAATACGAAGGTAATTAAGTACACCGTTTCCATGGTAACGGTAATCCCGATTTTATTGGTATATCCGTTCATGAACAGATATTTTGAGAAAGGTATTATGTTGGGTGCTGTGAAGGGCTAACCCACATTATATAAAAGGAGGAAAATTTATGAGACTGAAAAAAGTTATTTCTTCTTTATTAGTTTCAGCTTTAACGGTAGGTATGTTGACCGCGTGTGGTGGCGGCAATTCTTCATCTACCACAAATGCCGGTGGAGATGGTTCTGCTAATGCAGGCTCAAATTCCGGAGCAGCTGCTAATGAAGAAACTATTACACTCACTTGCTTTAGTGAGCTGGCTAACTATTCCGGTGAGATGCAGGGATGGTTTGCAAAGGTTATGTTAGACAAATTCAATGTAAAGATTAACCTGGTTGCATCCGGTGACGGTGTATACGAGACCCGTATGGAGGATGGCGACCTTGGTGATATCGTTGTATGGGGTTCTGATGGTAAGAACTACATGCAGGCAGTAGAAGCAGGACTTCTCTTCGATTGGGAAGAGGATGATATTCTTGCAGAGTATGGTCCTGATATTAAGGCAAATATGCCATACGCATTAGAGAAGAACAGAGAAATTTCCGGACAGGACACCATTTATGGTTTCGGTCATAACGTAGCTTCCAGCTCAGAGAGCCATGAAGCATTCTTCTATACTTGGGATATCCGTTGGGATTTATATGAGCAGTTAGGACATCCGGAAGTAAAGAACCTGGATGATATGGTAAGCCTCTTTAAGCAGATGCAGGAAATCTGCCCTACCGATGACAGTGGCAACCCTACTTATGCGATGAGCTTGTGGCCTGACTGGGACGGCAACTATGTAATGTATGTTAAGTCCATGGCTACTGCTTATTATGGATATGATGAGTTTGGTATCGGTCATTACAACCCTACCAACGGTGAGTGGTATTACTCTATGGACGAAGGCAGCCCTTATCTTGAGATGTTAGAGTTCTTCAATACCTTATATCGTGAAGGTTTACTGGATCCCGATTCTATGACTCAGAACTATGACAAGATGATTGAAAAGGTTCAGAATGGTGGTGTATTCTTCTCTATCTTCAACTATGCAGGTAGTGCAGGCTATAACAGCGAAGACCACATTGCAGAGAATAAGATTATGAGAAGCTTAGTTCCTACCGAAGCATCTCCTATTGCTTATGGTATGAGTGTATACGGTGGTAACCGTATCTGGTCCATCGGTGCCAATACCCAGTATCCTGAGTTATGTATGGAAATCATCAACTGGTTATGTACTCCGGAAGGAAGAATTACCATGGACTACGGTCCACAGGGACTTTGCTGGGATTACAATGAAGACGGTAGAATTGCATTTACCGACTTTGGTAAGACTTGTGATAGCGACAGAACTACTGTGATGCCTGAAGAATGGGGCGGAGCAACCTTCAATGATGGTGCATTCCAGATTAACAATACTACCTGGTCTTCTAACGATACTAACCCGGTAACCGGTGAGAAGTACAATAAGGAGTTCTGGGCAAGTACACAGACTCCGGATGGTTTAAATGAGGCTGATAAGGACTGGAGAGAGACTACAGGATGTACAACTGTTGAAGAGTACATGGAAAGTGGTAACTATAAGGTTGATATCGCTACGACCTTCGCAGAGGGCTCCAGAAGTGCAGAGCTTGACGTAATCTGGAATCAGGTGAAGGAATGTATCGTACAGTGCTCATGGCAGGCAATTTACTGCGACACTGTAGAAGAGTTTGACGCTAAGGTCAAGGAAATGCAGGGTAAGGTAAGAATGTACGATCCTCAGCAGCAGTGTAAGAAGTGGTGTGAGGAAGAAGCAGCTAGAAAGAACGAGTTACAGGCTCCTCTTAGAAAATAGTGAAGATATGATGAATATAGGCTGTCCTAAATCAGGGCAGCCTTTTTCGAAAGTCGGAAGGTTAATGATAGGATGAAGTTTTTTAGTGTAGATGGTCCTTTATATAGGTTTATGTCAAGCTTATGGGACGTGTTAAAGTTAAACATATTATGGCTGATTTTTAGTTTGCCCATCGTTACTATCGGTGCTTCTACGGCAGCGGTTTTCAGTGTAACCAACAAGATGGCAGAGGATACAGAAGGCTATGTGGGCCGCCAGTTTATTCAGGGCTTTAAGGAGAACTGGAAGCAGGGGATTCCCATGGGACTTCTGTGCCTGTTTTGTGCCTATGTGGTGTATCTGGATTTTGAACTGCATCGTGTAACAGGCGCCATGGCTACGTTGGTGTTTGGAATCATTGGATGTGTATTATTTATTACTGCATTTATCTATTCCTTTGCATTATTGGCGCGATATGAGAATACAGTGATTAATACCATCAAAAATTCCATTCAGATTACCGTAAAGTTTTTCCCCAGAACCATTGCGTTGGTGCTGTTTCTGGCATTGGAAATACTGATATTCATGTTTAATAATATCACCCTGTTTTTGGGTTTGTTGATTGGCCCTGTCTGCATTATGTATACTATCAGCGGTTTTGCCATGTACGCATTCCGACGGATTGAAAGTGAAAATAACAGTGAAGCTTAAAAGGCGGAAATGAGGAAATAATGAAAGTAAAGAGCTTTTTTGGAAAGGTTCTGGCAGGCCTTCTTTGCGCAGGGCTGGTGCTGGGAAATGTAGGTATTGTGGCAGAAGCTGCTCCGGTGGAGGGTACCGGTGCAACCCAGACCGTATCGGCACAGATGCCTTTCCGCGAGATGACTGCGGATGAGATGGTTGCAGAAATGGGTACCGGTTGGAACCTTGGTAATACCATGGATGGTCATACCGGTTTTACTCCCGGAGAAACCATCTGGCAGAACGTAGAAACTACCCAGGCTTTAATCAAGACGGTACATGATGCAGGCTTTAATACCGTGCGTGTGCCGGTTACCTGGGGAACTATGATTGATGACAGCAACAATTACGCCATTGATGATAAGTGGATGAGCCGTGTGCAGGATATCGTGGATTACTGTGTAAATATGAATATGTACGTCATCATCAACGTGCATCACGATGGTGCGGAGCAGTCCGGCTGGCTCAGAATCGGTGCGGAGGATTTAGAGGCTGTAAAGGAGAAATATTCCGCAGTATGGCAGCAGATTGCAGATCGTTTTAAAGATTATGACGAACATGTCATTTTTGAATCCATGAATGAGGTTGTAGGTCCTGACAATTCTATTGATGGAATCATCAAGGATACTCAGATTATCATGGAATTAAATCAGATTTTCGTAAATACCGTACGTGCTACCGGTTCCAACAATGAGGTGCGCTGGTTATCCGTACCGGGACGTTACACCAATATTACCAATATGACACGAGAAGATGTGCCATTCTGGATTCCTGATGATACTGTGGATAATCGTCTTTTTGTGGCAGTGCATCATTATGACTGGACTTTCGGACTTTTGGAAAATGCAGAAGGAAATAAGTGGAATCATGCCAGCTTTAACAACATTATCGCTATGTTTGAAGATTTGGTGGAAAAGTTCACCTCTAAGGGCATTCCGGTAATTTTAGGTGAGTATGGCGCCATTAATAAGAATAACACCGTTGATCGTACATATCACATGGAAGGTATGAACCGCATTTGCCAGCTGAGTGGCGTAGTGCCGATATACTGGGACCAGGGCTGGTATGACCTTTCCATGACTCCGGATTTCAGTTTTACCTTATTTGACAGAGCTACCTGTGAGGAAATTTATCCGGAAATCATCGAAGGTATCTTACGTGGTTTCTATTTTGAAGGAAAAGCTGATTTAAGTGATATTGTAAAAGAGGCTACCGTGACACCGATTACCGATATGGGCACCTATGAGGCGAAAGTTGCAACTGCTGTTGGTGAGGTTGTAGACATTAGTCTGGCAGATTATGTGGATAAAAGTGTTTCCAATGACGTGATTGTGTGGAGAAGTGCGGACGAAACCATCGCTACTGTAAATGGGGACAGCTCCGATTTATCCGTATGGGCAGCCAATGTACATGGTACCGGCATCGGTAAAACCACCATCACTGCATATTCCCATAACGGTCAGGCTGTATTGGAGATTCCGGTAGAGGTGTATGCCCAGGAAACCACCAAGCCATGTACGGATATCACCTTAGAGCAGGAAAGCGTAGACGTAATTGTGGACCAGTACTTCTTCCTGAACGCGGCAAAGGTTCCGGCGGACAGCGATGCCCATCTTACTTATCGCTCCTCCAACCCGGAGGTAGCTACCGTATCTAAGATTGGTAAGGTAGTAGCGAAGGCAAAGGGAACTGCCTATATTATGGTCAGCTCCTCTGATGGTCTCACCAAGATGGTGAAGGTAAATGTCAGCGAGGGTGAAGCAAAGGCAGAAATTGCACTGGCGCTGAATGTATACTTTAATGACAGTGAAGCAAATTATTTCAGTAATGAGTACGGCTCAGATATCACGATTTCTGAGGATGGTACTTATAAAGTAGAATTTGATTGCAGCAAGGACTTATCCGATAATGCGAAGAATGCCGGCGTAAAGGGCTTAAACAATCTGACCGCAATCTATATCAAGGACCACAGCGTAACCAAGGGTCTTGCAAAGAAGTCACCTCTGGTAAGTTGTAACATTATCTATGATGAAGTAGTGGTGGATGGTAATTCCTACAAGGTAAATATGGATGCACCGAAGGCCGCAATGAAGGCATCCGGCATCTTCGATACCAATGACCCGATTAACTCCTGGGACGGCTCCGTCATCGAAGAGGTAACCGTATCCAACCATGTGTTGAACTTTACCGATGTGGAAAATCCTCAGAAGGTGGAGGTAACCTTCACCATCAGCGACCTGGTATTTGAGGAAGGCGCAACCGGAGTGGCAGCACCGGAAGCAACGGAGATTTCCGCTGAGAGCTCCACATTATCCATCAACAATACCGAAGATTGGGTAGTAAACTTCAAGGTTTCTCCTGCAAACTGCGGCAAAGTGGCATTTATGTCCTCTGACAGCAGCGTGGTAGCAGTGGACACCAGCGCGGTAGTAGACGGAAACGGCATGGCCAGCGTGAAGCTTTCTGCCATGAAGAGTGGAAATGCAACCATCACTGCCATTACCGAAAATGGGCTAACTGCATCCATGGGAATCTCTTCTTCCGTAGTAGAGGTACAGCCGGAGGCAGAAGAAACTCCTGCACCTACCGTAGAGGAGACACCGACACCGGAACCTACGAAGGCGCCGGAGCCTGTGGCAGAGCCAACAGAGCTGGAGCAGACCGCATCTGTATCCACAAGCGGCACTATCTTAATGTATGTGGGAATTGCCGTGTTAGGCGTAGTAGTATTTGCTCTGACCCTGTTTATTGCAGGTGGCGGACTGAATAAATTTAAGAAGAAATAAACGAAAGGGGGCAAAATCTGCCCCCTTTACTCATCGCCACCATCGTCGATGATGCTGTTCTGTTTGCGGAATTCCGCAGGGCTCAGGCCCACGTATTTGCGGAATTTTTTGTGGAAGTAGTCCACGTTGCGGTAACCAACACGTTCTGCGATTTCGTACACCTTCAGGCTCTTGTTTAGGAGGAGCTCCTTGGAGTGTTCGATACGCATGTGGTCCACGTAGGAGTTGAAATTTTCACCTACGGTTTTGCTGAAAATTTTGCCCAGATAGGCACTGTTGTAGCCAAACAGTGGGGCGATGGTCTCCAGCTTGATATTGTTCTGATAGTTATGGTCGATGTAGTACAGCACATCATCCAGCACACTGTTGCGGGATGGGTTGCCGGTGGAATTCATAATCATCTCAAACTGCTCGGATAAGAACTGGATAATCTCGTAGAGATAGTGCTTATCCGTAATCAGGTTAATGACCGAGGTGTTGCTCTCAAAAGGAATGGAGGCGCTTTGGTAAACTACGCTGATGCCTTCCTTGATACGCAGGTATAAATCAGTGAGAAACAGCTTTACTTCGGAAATATCGTTCTTTACATCGTATAAAAAGTCCTCCAGCTCCGAAAGGGTGGAAATCACCTTTTTACGGTTGAAGGTCTGCAGATAGCTGACAAAATCATCGGCGTATTTCTGCAGAGTAGCCGGACTGACTTCCTGGGATACGGCTTCCACACTGGGCAGTTCCTCGTAGCCTAAGGTATGCTGTCCATTCATACAGAAGAAGCGGCGGCGGACCAAAGTCAGTGCTTCGGCGTAGGATTTATGTACCTCTGCAAGCTGTGCTACCGGTCTGCCGTAGGCCAAAAACAGCGTGTCCAAAGGGCTTCCGCTCTGGGGCGGTGTAGGTCCCTCGTATTTGGAGAGGAAATCCTGAAAACGATTCAGAGCATAGGTTCCTTTCAGTAGAATAATGTCTTTATTATCATATAAAAAGTGATTAAAGGTATGGTCCCCGCGGTTTGTGACCTTTAAAAGGTCTGCAAAGCTGTAGGAATCACTGCCCTGAGAAAGGCTGAAATTCTCATAGATAACTACCTGATAGATATCCGCATCCAGCTCCAGTTCGTCGATGTCCTCCTTGGTCAGGATATGATCCAGTGGCTGGGCGCCCTCTACGATTTCGTGTAGGATGACATCCTTGGCCTTGCGGCGGATCTGCACCAGATGGCTGGTGTCCCGGTTTTCCTTATCCATGGCTTCTTTGATGGACTTGACGGTGGGAATCAGCTCATCCTCATCCACCGGCTTGGTCAGATAATTGGTCACACCATAGCGGATGGCTTCCTGGGCATAGGTGAAGTCAGAGTAACCGCTGATAACGATAAAACGGGAGAGCGAACCCGCATCCTTGCATTTCTTAATAATCTCCAGTCCGGTCATACCCGGCATTTTGATGTCCATCAGCACAAGGTCCGGTTTTTCCTGGAGAATCTTCTGGAGAGCTTCTTCTCCGCTGGCAGCATCGCCGCAAATGGAAAAGCCCAGCTCCTCCCAATCACATATCACTTTCAATCCTTCGCGGATAAAGGCTTCGTCATCAACAATCAGTACACGGTACATTGAATTACCTCCTGCCCTTGCTCATAAATATATTAAGAGTATATTAAAATTTGAAAAAAGCGTCAAGCCACCTTGCAGTACCCGAAATAATTTACTATAATAAAGTCATGAAGAGTTATCGAAAAATTTTATCATTGGCATTAATAATTGTGGCAATTGTGTTGGCACTGGTATTTTTGGTGTTACAGTATGGAGATTGGGGAGACAAACCGGCAGGCGAGGAGCTGCCTTCAGAAGTAGTGGTTTTGACTCCTGAGCCTATTGAGACGCCGTCTCCTACCCCGGCACCGACACCGGAGCCCACACCCACTCCGACACTTGAACCTACTGCTACTCCCACGCCGACACCCACGCCGGTGCCGCTGGTGGAGAATCCATATAAGGAATATTTCCTGGAAAATGAGGATATGGCCGGTTGGCTGCAGATTCCGGATACCAATATTGATTATCCCATCATGTGGACTCCCCGGAATGAGGAATATTACCTGCGCAAGGGCTTTGACAAAAAGTATGACAAAGCCGGCTGTCTGATATTGGATACGGACAGTAAGGTAGATCCGGCTACCACCAACCTGATTATTCACGGTCATAACATGAAGGCCGGAACCATGTTTGGAAAGCTGGAAGAGTATAAGGATGCAGAGTATGGAGCTGCTCACAACATAGTGTATCTTTATACCCCTGAGACACTTCGGACCTATGAGGTTGTGTCCGTGTTCTACTCCCAGGTGTTTAAGAAAAAGGATACTGTATTTAAGTTTTATAAGTTCTTTGAAGCAGAGTCCGAGGAGGAATTCCTGGATTTCTACGATAATATTAAAGAAATGTCTATCTATGACACGGGTGTCACCGCGGAGTTTGGAGACCGCTTTATCACCCTTTCTACATGTTCTTATCATGTGGATAATGGGCGCTTCGTGGTAGTTGCCAAGGAAGTGAAGGAAGAGCAGCTCTATGAGCCTCTGACGGCAGCTGTAGAGTAGAGAATAAGGAGGAAAAGAAGTATGAAAAAAATGAAAAAGGTATGGACTGTTATGTTGAGCCTGTGCATGATGTTTACTGCGCTTTGCTTTACGAAAGTAGATGTAGAGGCCGCAGAGCCGGTTACATACACTTTGAAGGTGGTTAATGGTGAGTGGCGCCAGCAGGTCGGCTACCCGTGGGTGGAGAATGGCACTCATAGAGAATTATATTATATGTTCCTGGATATGAAGGATGGCGATAAGCTGGTTATTTCTGACGATTCCATGTCGCTGAATCTGACAGTGGATAAGCGTTTAAGTAATATTACGTTGGAGAAGGCCGATAATGTGGTAATCCACACGCCGGGAGTTGATAATGTGTACGTTTTAAATGATAGTGTAGGCGCTATCAACGGCGATGTAACTAATGGATATGTGTATCAGTCAAGTATTGCAAATTTTAATAATAATGTAGATTATTTGGAGATTTTTGGAAATTATCCACTATCTGCAACTGTTAGTGTAATCGGTACAGTAAATCATGTAAAGGCCTATGATTCGGAACGTACACATTTTGAATTCTACAATTTTGAAAGTAATTCTCTCAGAATTTCACAGGGTGCTTTGAAAACAGAGGTTTCAAAATTCAGTCAGACCCCTGTGGTAGTGGCTACCCCTGCTCCTGCACCTGTTACTAAGCCATCTACCTCCGCAGGAGATGAGCTGGATGATGTACCAAAGACCGGCGATTTTGCTACATATTACTGGATGTTCGGCCTTGCGGCAGCATGTCTGGTAGTGGGCATGGGCCTGAAATTTGCGTCTGGTAAAGAAGAAAACTAAGAAATAAATAAGTCGTGCTTTCGCGGCCGACCAACAATGAAATACCCCTTTCCAAAGGTGACTTGCCACTGCATCGGAACCTTTGGAAAGGGGTATTTTGTTGTTGGTCGGCCGTGAAAGTGCGGCTTATTTATTTCGTATAGCGGGCAGCTACTTCTCCGGGAACATCCAGCCCGCATACTCCAGGATGGATTGGTTCTCCGCGCGTTTGTCGGACTGTACCATCTGCTTGCGGTATTCTCTGGGGGACATCTGCATGACCTTGGTAAAATACCGGTTGAAGCTGGACACGGAATGGAAGCCCACCTGCTCGGAGATATCCAGAATGGATTCCTCGGTACTGCGGAGTAGGTTGCAGGATTTCATAATCCGGGTATTGTTGATAAAATCCAGTGGAGAGGTACCCATGATATCGTGGAAGACACGACGGAAATGAGTGGGGCTCCAATGACACAAATCTGCCAGCAAATCAATGGAAAACTGCTGCATGTAGTTTTCTTCTATATAATCCAGCGCCGGGGCAATGACCAGAGAGTTGTCCGGCCCATCACCTTCGGAAGCGGTAAATGTCTTTCCCTTTCCTTCAATGGCCTGAATACGGTACAGTTCAATAAAAAGCGACAGAAAAAGTCCCTTGGCACTGATCTGGTAGCTGGGACGCTTCTCCTCCAGCTCCGCAATGATGCTGATTACCAGCTGATAAATCTGCGGAAAATCCTCTTTATGCATAATGTAACGATGCATGGGGAAGGTACTTAGGGATAAATCCAGTGTCTTCCAGGTGGAGGGCAGCATGGAGCCAAGAAGCTCTGCCGGGTCAAAATAAATATAGGACCAGCGGCTCTCCGTACCCTTGGCAGAGTAGGTGGTGTGAGGAATGTTTCTGGGAACCACGACAATGTCACCCGCCTTAAAGGGCGCAGGTTGTCCGAAGAACTCCATCATTCCGCTGTCGCTGTGACAGATACCGATTTCCAGACAGTTGTGGAAGTGAAGGCGTCCGCTGGGAACGTCGGAAATTTTCCAATAATCCCCGGAAAGAAGCAATGCAGGAAAGTTAGGGGGGAGATAATAATTTCGATATTCTGTTATGGTACTTTTTTGTTTGGCCATGTGAAATCCCTCCTATATATTGTGGTTTCTCTTCGAAATATACAAAATGACGAAGAAAAACTAAAAAACAAGTACTTGTATTGTAAAAAATACTCCTACTACTATATATAGCAATTCAATCGAAGAAAATCAACCATTTCTTTGCAGAAAAAAATGTAAGAGCTTACATTTTCATGAATAAACTGTAAATATCTGTGAACAAATTGTAAACAAGGTGGTCATTTTGCGCACTAAAACCACAAAAAACAACGGTTTTGTGGTCAAATAGTCAACACCAAAAATGGGGAAAATAAAATAAATGGTTGAAATTGCGTAGTTTTCATGTATAATTGAATAGAAAAGAGAGATTACTTGTAGGATAATAAACCTAACAAAGAATAGTGTGAAAACATACATGGGAGGTATTTGCGATGGCAAATGAGAAATCGGCAGCCACAGTCAAAGTAAGAACAAAGACTACTTGGAAGAATGCATTAAAAAGAGACTGGCAGTTATATCTGTTGCTTTTAGTTCCGGTAGCATTAGTGGTTATTTTTAGTTATGCAGCTTATCCGGGTCTGAGAATGGCCTTTATGAATTACAAGCCTGCGAAGGGTTATGCAGGTAGTGAATGGGTTGGATTTGATATCTTTGTAAAAATTTTCAAGGATGCGGATTTCGTTAGAGCGTTAAAGAATTCCATCGTATTCAATCTTTTGGATTTATTGGTTGGTTTCCCGATGCCGATTATCCTGGCACTTATGCTGAACGAGCTGAAGTTCTTAAAGTTTAAGAAGGTTACACAGACCATTTTATATTTGCCTCATTTCCTTTCTTGGGCAATTATCGGTTCTGTAGCATACACAATGTTCCGTCCTTCATCAGGTCTTGTAAACATCATCATGATGGACATGGGATGGATTACCGAAGGTATTCCTTTCCTTACAGAGAAGTATCACTGGGCAATTACCTATCTGCTGATTGGTGTATGGCAGAACATGGGATGGGGAACCATTCTTTACTTAGCAGCGATTACCAGTATTAATGGTGAGTTATACGAAGCAGCGATTATCGACGGTGCAAACAGATGGCAGAAGATGTGGCATGTTACCCTTCCGGGTATCCGCGGAACCATCGTTACCCTGCTTATCATGAACCTGGGTCGTGTAATGGGAAGTAACTTAGAGCGTCTGATGGCGTTTGATAATACTCAGGTAAGAGACTTCCAGTATCAGCTGGCTATTTACATTTATCAAAAGGGTCTTGGAAACGGAAAGTTCTCGCAAGGTACTGCGGTTGGTCTGTTCCAGTCATTGGTCGGCGTTGTGTTAGTATTATTGTCCGATAAGATTGCCAAGGCACTTGGTGAAGAAGGCTTGTTATAGGAGGTGACGAAGATGGCGAAAAAGAAGAATATGGAAGAAGTGGCTTCTGATGGAAGCCGCGCAATAAGTAAGTTTCATATAAGCGACGTGCTTATCATCGTATTTATCGTAATTCTTTGTGCGACCTGTGTCCTTCCTTTCTGGCATGTACTTGTAAAGTCCATTTCCGGTAACGGCGCAGTTATGGCGAAGGAAGTTTTCTTCTGGCCGAAGGATTTATCCTTTGAGGCTTACACAAAGGTTTTTGCGGACGCATCCATGGTTCGTTCCATGGGCTACAGTGTAATAGTTACATTAATTTTTACCATTCTTGGTATGGTTGTTTGTACCTGTGCAGCGTATCCACTCTCTAAAAAGAGATTAAAAGGAAAAGGATTTTTTACCTTTGTCCTGATGGTTCCTATGTACTTTACCGCAGGTATGATTCCTTCTTACCTGTTGATGAATGATTTAAACCTGTTAGACACTATGTGGGTATTAATCCTTCCGTTGATTTACTCACCATACAATATGCTGGTTATGAAGACCTACTTCCAGAGCTCCATTCCGGACTCTTTGGAGGAGTCAGCATTCCTTGACGGAGCAACCAATTTACAGATTCTGTTCAAGATTGTGCTTCCATTAAGTAAGCCGATTATTGCAACTCTGTCTCTCTTCTACGCAGTAGGTAGATGGAATGCATACGGTGATAATATGTACTATATTAAGAAGGACAGCTTAAGATTAATTCAGTACAAGCTGTACTTACTGGTACAGGGTGCAGAGGCATCCATCGCTACATCTCTTGGAGACGTAGGTGGTGCTTCCAATACTACTACACCTGAAGTTCTTCAGGCGGCATGTATTATGTTCGTAACTATTCCGATTGTTATCATTTATCCTTTCGTACAGAAGTATTTCGTAAAGGGTGCAATGGTAGGTGCAGTCAAAGGCTAATATTTTATACTTGGTATCAACCCATAGGGGTTATACATAAATCAGAACTTTAAAAAACAAAAATATTAAAGTTTTTCAATGAAAAGGAGGATTTCATTATGAAGAAGAATACTCTTCAGAAACTTCTTGCTATCGCACTTGCAGGTGCTATGGCAATGGGTACTTTAACAGCATGTGGCGGTTCTGACGAACCAGCAGCAAGCAACGCAGGTTCTAGCAATGCAGGAACAAGTGATTCAAGCAACTCTGGCTCAAGCAACGCAGGTTCCAGCGATTCAAGCAACTCTGGTTCTTCTGATGCTCCTGCAGCAGATGATACCCCAGCAGTTCCTGGTATCGAAGGCTTCAAGGCATTTGATGAGACCGTAACCTTAAGAATTCCTGTATATCAGCGTGCTACACCTAACGGTGCTGCAGATGCTGCTGACAACTACTGGACTGATTGGGTACAGACTGAGTTCGGCGACAAGTACAACATCGATGTTGAGTACGTTGCTTTACCTCGTGGTCAGGAGAATGAAAACTATGCACTCTTAGCAGCATCTGGTGAGCTTCCTGTATGTTGTTTCGAGTACGACTATCCTGACGTAACCATGTATCAGAACGAAGGTTACTTCGCAGAGTATGATATCGAGTGGTTCAAGAATATCGCTCCTACCTACTGGGCTAACATGGAAGCTGAAGGTCTTGCTCCTTACACCGAGATCAACGGTGAGAACGTTCTTATCATCGGTACCAGACCTTATGGTAAGACTAACTATCAGTTCGTAACCTTCTATCGTAAGGACTGGGTAGAGGCAGCTGGTTACACTGAGTATCCTACCGATCCTGCTGAGTTACTTAAGATGTATGCTAAGATTGATGAGCTTGGTCTTGGTGGCGACCACATTCTTGGTGGTACCAAGGTTGAGGGTAATGGTGTAGACCAGAACTATGCTTATAGAACCTATCCTCAGGATGAAGTTCTTTGGGCAACTACCGGTGACTACTCTATCCCTGCTCTTTCTACCGAAGCACAGAAGAAGTTATTAAAGTGGAACAACACCCTTTACAACTTAGGTTATATTGATGACGAGTACAACACCAGAACTTCAGATTTCGCTATTTCTGACTTTGTAAGTGGTAAGACCTTTACTTACTCTTGCTACTCAACCAACAACATTGACGTATTAAATCAGTTCTATGAGCAGAATCCTGGTGCTAAGTTAGGTATCATCACCAACAATGGTCCTGAGACCTACTCTGATGGAACCTGTAATGCATTCCGTCCTAACGGTATCTTCGGTGAGTACATTGGTTTCTCCAGCCAGGCTACTGAGGAAGAGAAGCAGGCATTTGCTATGTATCTTGAGTGGATGAGCCAGGATGACATCCTCTTCACCTTACAGTGGGGCTTCGAAGGCAAGAACTTCAACTATGATGAGAATGGTAACCCTGTATCTGTAGCTGATCAGTCTGGTATCGAAGAGCAGCAGAGCCATAACAACAACGTTGATATGTGGTGTTTAGTAACTGCAACCAGATCCTTAGGCGATGTTGATAAGGATATCAAGGCTATCACTCCTATGGGATATCCTGATTCTG
Source organism: Lachnospiraceae bacterium (assembly GCA_017461775.1). Lineage (GTDB taxonomy): Bacteria > Bacillota > Clostridia > Lachnospirales > Lachnospiraceae > Acetatifactor. Next base: position 30,271 of record JAFTXD010000041.1, on the reverse strand, counting down.
ATCAGTTCTTCGCTGACATCAAGAAGAACTACGAAGGACAGCTTGCTTGCTACGATGCTGGCTTAGCTTCTCCTGACGCTATGTTCACCGTATCTATCGCAGCAGCTGATGAGTACAAAGAGACTCTTTGGACCTCTTACGCAACTCTTCGTGATAAGATCGTAATGGGCTCTGAGGCTGATTTCGAGAAGAACTACGAAGAAGCTAGCAAGCAGTACCTTGAGGCTGGTTATCAGGCAATCATCGATGAGAAGAAGGCAGCTTTAGATGCTGGTTACGTTAACTAATCGATTAGCTTAAATAACAGGCAGTAAAATAATACGGCCCCCCGGCTAGGCTGGGGGGCTATATTTAAAGAATGATTGATATTTTCTCATAGTTCTAAATTGTTATAACGACCCCATATTTAGAAATATGAGAAGCTATTACATCTATTTTATGAAAGGTAGGAATGTTATGTTAAAGCTGGATTACGACAAAACACAGATTGAAGAAGTAATTGACAAAATTGTAAAAAAGACCATGAATATGGATCTTACCTGGGACTGGCCATGTGGCGTAGCTTACTACGGAATCAGCCAGGCATATGAGAAAACCGGAAAGGAAGAATATCTTACCTTATTAAAGGATAGAGTGGATGAGTTAATCGAGCTGGGTCTTCCTAAGGTTTGGACCGTAAATGCATGTGCAATGGGTCACTGTCTTGTATCCTTATATCAGGCTACCGGCGAGCAGAAATACTATGATATCTTAATGACCAAGGTAAAATATATTCGTGAGGAAGCACTTCGTTTCGGTGACAACGTACTTCAGCACACTGTTTCCGCGAACAACGATTTCCCGGAGCAGGCTTGGGCGGATACTTTATTTATGGCAGCACTTCTTATGCTGAGAGTTGGTGTTATGAATAAGGACGAGGATATGATTAATGATGCGTTAAATCAGTGGTATTGGCACATTAAGTTCCTCCAGGATTCCAGCAGCGGATTCTACTATCATGGCTGGGACAATATCGCAGGTAACCATATGTCCGGTATTTACTGGGGTAGAGCAAACGCATGGGCAGCTTATACCATGTCACAGGTAGGTGGTATTTTACCGGAGTGCTATTTATATCCGAAGTATATGGACGTTGCAGGCTCCTTAAATGAGCAGCTGGCAGCCTTAAAGACCGTACAGACGGAGAATGGTCTCTGGAGAACGGTATTAAACGATGAATCTTCTTATGAAGAGGTATCTGCATCCGCAGGTATTGCAGCCGCGATGCTCGAGAGAGGCAATGTACTTCATACAAAATATATCAACAAAGCCATCAAGGGCTTACTTGACAATGTAAGTGTAGATGGAAAGGTAATGAACGTATCTGCAGGAACGGCGGTAATGAGAGACGTAGAAGGCTACTGTGGAATCTCCAGAGATTGGATTCAGGGTTGGGGCCAGGGTCTTGCATTAGCATTCTTTGCAACCTTATTAGTATCTGATGATATTCAGAAGGATGGAGCTTTATAAAAATGTTTCGAAGGAATTTCCTATTTGGCGTTGATTCTGCCACGGCCAATGTAATAGGTGTTACAGCAGAGGATCTGTATAAGCCCGGTAAGGGCTATGGATTTGTTATAGAACTGAATAGACGTCAGCAGGAACTTCTGAAGTTTCCGGAGCTTAATTCCGGGTTCGAAACCATGTACTGGTATCAGGATAAGAACCTGACCTACATCCAGAATGATGTAAATGGATGCTTCGTGGATTCCAAAGCCATTGTGGATGATCTTGCCAAGGAGGAAGGGGGGCATTATCCCGGAGAACCTCGTCGGATTCCGCTGTCCTTTAAGATGGATGTTCCCAGACAGGGCAACTATCTGGCGACCATCGTAATCCGTGCGGATGAGGATATGGAAGATGTACTCATTTTCACCGGAAGACGCAGACTTGCGTACAAGGGAACCATTGAGGCCGGAAAGGAATTCCGTTTTGTAACGGTGGTGAATGTATGTGATATCGTACCCAGAGGGCAGGAGCGCATCTATCAGGATACCACTCTTGACATTACTGTAGTGGCGGATAAACCGAGACTGACAAGCGTGTCAATTGTGGAAACCAAGTGTCCTACAATCTACATCGCCGGAGATTCTACGGTGACGGATCAGAGTGCGGAGTACCCATACGCACCGGGAACCAGCTATTCCGGCTGGGGACAGATGTTGACAGCGTATTTAAATAAGGATGTGGCAGTATCCAACCATGCTCATTCCGGTTTGACTACGGAAAGCTTCCGTAAGGAAGGTCACTATGCCATCATCGACCAGTACAGCAAGCATAGAGATTATTACTTTATCCAGTTTGGGCACAATGACCAGAAGCTGGATGAATTGAAGGCCAGAGGCGGTTATCGTATTAACATGCTGGGCTATATCAACGAGTGCCGAAGCCGTGGTGCCTATCCGGTTTTGGTAACACCACTTGCCCGTAATTCCTGGAAGGGTGACGGTACCTACAACGATTTACTGATAGAATATGCGGAAGCAGTGAAGGAAATTGGTAAGGTAACAGAAACACCGGTACTGGATTTACACGGATTAAGTAAAGAATTTATCGTGGAGAACGGATTGGAAGCTTCCAAGGCATTCCTGTTCCCCAACGATTTTACACACAGTAATGACTTCGGAGCTTACAAAATGGCAGGCTTCATTGCACAGGAAATCAAGCGCGTATGCGGACAGCACAGCAGTCCTTCCTACCGTTTCCTTGCAAAATGCGTGACCGAAGGCTTTGGAGAGTGGGTAAACGAGGAAGAAATCACTCTGCCCACCAAGCCGGTCAAGTATGAAGGAATTACGAATCCTAATGCAGGTGCCCTTCTCCTTTCTGAAATTGAGGAACTGGAGAAAAATGCAGACCGTGCAGCGGTGCTGGATATGCTGATTAAGACAGCAAGATTTTTCCCGACCAACGTGTACAACGATATGTATGAGGATATCGTGGGACATGAGTGGTATGCAGGAACCATTGAAGTGGCGTACCAGAATGGAATGATTCTGCCGGAAATGGTAGAGGATAAGAAGTTCTTCCCCACCAGAGAGGTAAGTCTGGAAGAACTGATGGTATTTGCCATGAACGGTTACAGCAGTCGTAAGACACTTCCTGCGGAGGAGTCCTGTGCATATGATGACAGATGTGCAGAGTATGCCAGAAGATATGTGCGCGCGGCGTGTAGCTTAGGACTTCTTGCAAAGGACGGAAGCGAGGATTTAACAAAAATAGTGACAAGAGGTCAGGTTGTGGAGCTTTGCAGAGCTATGAAAATCTAGCCTTTTGAGGGAGGATAAACAATGAATATGGAAAAAGGCGGATTTACCCTTCCGGGCGAGTCCGGTTATGAAAAATTAACCTTAGAAATGGCAGAGAAATGGGGCGCTGACGTAATTCGTGACAGCGATGGAACCGTTTTGTCCGATGAAATCACCAATTCCGGTTACGGAATTTATTCCACCATCTGTATCATCCGTGACCACAATGCGTGGGCGAAGGAGAATATGGATAAGCTGCAGCAGACCTTCCTCTGCACACCGGCAGCTATCGCAGCAGAAGATGCTATCACTATCTCTCTGATGGAAAGCTTCTTTGACGAGCAGTTTAAGATTAATGACACAGAGGCTGCTTTCAAGTATTGGGAGGTATATGACAGAACCACCAATACCAAGATAGAGAGCGATAAGTGGACTTATAATAAGGAAGAGGGTACAGTAACTGTAAAGGGTATCACACCTTTCCATAAGTATACCGTAAGCTTCCTTGCATATCGTATCTGGGAAGAAATTTCCATGTACAATCATACTACCAACAACTGGCAGAAGGAACATCTTCTCCAGATTGATCCAAGATATCCGGAGACCCAGGAGTATATGCTTTCCTGGATGAAGAACTGGTGTGAAACCCATCCGGCAACTACCGTAGTACGTTTCACCTCCATGTTCTACAATTTCGTATGGATTTGGGGTAGTGACCTGCGAAACAGACATTTATTCTCTGACTGGGGTTCCTACGATTATTCCGTAAGTGACCTTGCGCTGGATGAGTTTGAGAAGCAGTATGGTTATCGTATGACTGCCGAGGATTTCATCAACAAGGGTGATTTACATGTGACCCATATGCCGGGCAACCAGAAGAAGGCTGACTGGATGGCATTCATTAACGATTTCGTAATTTCTTTTGGTAAGAAATTAATCGATATGGTACATGAGTATGGTAAGAAGGCTTATGTATTTTACGATGACAGCTGGGTTGGTGTGGAGCCTTGGAACGGCAGATTCCAGGAGTTTGGCTTTGATGGACTTATCAAGTGCGTGTTCTCCGGCTACGAAGCAAGACTTTGTGCAGGTGTGGACGTGCCTACCCACGAGCTGAGACTTCATCCATATTTATTCCCGGTAGGACTTGGCGGGGCACCTACCTTCAGCGAGGGCGGTAATCCTACATTAGATGCCAAGAAGTACTGGAACAGCGTAAGAAGAGCACTTCTGCGCGAGAAAATCGACAGAATCGGTCTGGGCGGATATTTAAGCTTAACTCTTCCGTTCCCTGACTTTAACGACTATATTGCCAAGGTTGCAGATGAGTTCCGTCTCATCAGAAGCTTCCATGATGCAGGTAAGCCTTATACCATTAAGACTAAGGTTGCTGTGCTTCACAGCTGGGGCAAGCTTCGTTCCTGGACTTTATCCGGACATTTCCACGAGACCTATATGCATGATTTGATTCATGTAAACGAGGCATTATCCGGACTTCCCATCGATGTGAAATTCATTTCCTTCGAGGATGTGAAGAACGGTGCACTCTCTGACGTAGATGTAGTAATCAACGCAGGCTATGCCGGCAGTGCATGGAGCGGCGGTGATGCTTGGAAGGATGACGAGATGGTGACCGCTTTAACCAAGTGGGTTTACGAAGGTGGTACTTTCCTTGGTGTAAACGAGCCTTCCGCAGTAGCTGGTTATGACAATTACTTCCGTATGGCTCATGTACTTGGTATCGACGAGGATACCGGTGCGAAGGTATGTCACGGTAAGTGGAGCTTTGAAGCAGAAGATACGGAGAATATCTTACCTCAGGGCGCAACCGTTGCAGCTAAGGACAAGCGTTTCTTAACCGATGGCAAGGCAGCGGTTCTTATGGCAGATGAGGAGAACAGACCTCAGGTAACCATGAATAAGTTTGGTAAGGGTCTTGGAATTTACCTTTCCTCCTTTGAAGTAGATTTAGAGAATACCCGTATGCTCTATCAGTTAATCCGCTACGCAGGCGGCGAGGGATTAACCGGTCTTTACATGACCGACAACCTCTACACCGAATGTGCATACTATCCGGAAAGCAAGAAGCTGGTTGTCATCAACAACAGCGATGTAGAGCAGACCACTACGGTAAAGACAGAGAGTGGTGATGTTACCGTAACCATCGATGCATATGATACGGTAATCAAAAATCTTTAATTGATAATGAAATCTTTTCTCTCATATTAGTAAGGAGCAGGCAGATTTATCCGCCTGCTCTTTGCGCGCTTTTGCATGTGAAAAAAGTGTGAAAATCATTTACAAATTGCCGTAAAAAAGCTATGATAGGTACATTAGTGTTAGAAGGGAGACTTTACATTATGTCTGAAAAGAAAATGACAAAATATGATTTAAAAGTCCAGAGACGTAAAGAAGCGGAAGTACAGGCAAAGAAGGAAGACAGAATCTATAAGATTATTATGGCAGTAATCGTACTGTTTTTCGTCGGCTTTATCGCATACTTCCCCATTCGTAATACCATTAATTTATACACCCCTTATTTCTCTGTAAATGGAGAGGGCGTGAGCAAGATTGAGTTTGATTACAATTACGCTTTGGCAAAGAACAGTTATCTGAACGAAAATGGTTATTATTTATCCATGTTTGGTATGGACACCTCCACCATCGACAGCCAGCAGTATGATGACAATCTGACCTTTGCAGATTATTTCTCACAGATTGCAGCAGAGAATATCGTGAATACCAAGGCTATGGTAGCAGAGGCAAAGGCAGCGGGCTTTACTTATGATACCACTGCGGAGTATGAACAGATGATGGCTGACATGGAGGCGGCAGCGGAGGAGAATAGCCTGACCTTAGCCCAGTATCTCACCCAGTCCTTCGGCGATTATGCTACCGAGAAGAGACTGAAATCCGTTATGGAGGAGACTCTTTATGCTGCAGCATATTATGAGGCAAAGTATGAGGAGTTCTTACCTGCGGAGGACGCAATTATAGCTCATTATGAGGCAAATGTGGACAACTATGACAGCGTGGATTACCACATGCAGATTGTAAACGCGGAGCTTCCCACCACCAACCCGGACGGCACCACTCCTGTGGATGAAGAAGGAAATGAGGTGGCTTATGAGCCTACCGAGGAAGAAGTAGCAACTGCTATGGCAGCTGCAAAGGCTGAGGCAGAAGCAGCTTTGGATACCGTTGCGGAAGAGGGTACCGAGTATACTGCAGCACTTAAAAGTGGCGTAAACTCACTGGTTGCAGATTTCTTATTTGACGCTGCAAGAGTGGAGGGTGACACCACCTACGTGGAGGATACCGCTAATGACAGATACCTGGTAGTAAGCTTTGATGCACGTTATCGCAATGAAGACCCTACCCATGATATGCGTGCCATCATCACCACTACCACCGATGCCCAGACCATCGTGGATGAGTGGAAGGCCGGAGAAGCTACTGAAGAGAGCTTCATCGAGCTGGGTATGCAGTATGATGAAAACGGTATGGCTGATTATGAATTCCTTTACGAGGGAATGCCTGTGACCAGCGTGGATGAGAGAATTGGTGAATGGTTAGCCGGTGGCAGAAAGGCCGGAGATGTAACGGCAATCCATTTGGATGACCTGGGTTACTATTATGCACTGTATTATATCGGTGAGAATGACACCGTATGGCATGCATCCATCGAGGCTACTTTGGCAAATGAGTCCATGAACGCTTATCTGGAGGAGATTGCAGCACCTTATACCATCTCTGATCCTAAGGGCAATTTGAAATATTTAACAGTGGCTGAAAGCACAGAAGAGTAAGAATTAGACGGCGAGTAGCTTGCATACTCGCCGTTTTTGCGATATGGTATATTCAGAGTAAGGCGTAGGTTGTGGTGAGGTGTCACGATGCTGTATAAGCTGTCTGCTTAGGGATGATATGTCTTTTTCAGACATGTTCTCACGCCGTGAACATGCGAAAAATCCATATGCGCAAGATTTTTCGCAGGGCGGTACTAGGCTCGAAAAGACCTCGCCAAGTGCCGACGTTTTTCAAGGGTCTGAAAAAGACATATCAACCCTGAGCAGGCAGCTTATACAGCATCGTGACACGCCATAGGTTACGAAAAGGGCTCTGAATACAACGTGTTCTATCATAAGGAGATTTTATGACAGATAAAAAAGTATTAGTATTAGACATCGACGGAACATTAACAAATTCCAAAAAGGAAATCACAGACAACACCAGAAATGCTATCTGGGAGGTAATGGCTAAAGGGCATAAGGTAGTGCTTGCTTCCGGCAGGCCCACACCGGGAATGAAGCGTTATGAAAAGGAGCTGGAGCTGGCGGAAAGAGGAGGCTATCTTCTGTCCTTTAATGGTGCGCGAATTGTAGATTGCGAAAGTGGGGACATTATCTACCAGAGAACCTTGCCGAAAAGCGCAATTTCTCAGCTCTACCATTTTGCGAAGGAGCAGGGCGCGGGAATCATTACTTACCTTGGAGACACGGTTATTTCGGCTTTTGAGCCCGATGAGTACGTGGTTTATGAGGCGAAGATTAACGAGCTTCCCATTCGTGTGGAGAAGGATTTCCCTTATTTTGTGGATTTTGAAGTAAACAAGTGCCTGATGACTGCGCCACCCCAGAAGGCTGCGGAGATGGAGAAGGCGCTGCAGGAAAGATATGGGGAAACCCTGAGTATTTACCGTTCTGAGCCATACTTTGTAGAAATTATGCCTCAGAATGTGGACAAGGCAAGCTCCCTGGACAAGGTGCTTCCCATTCTTGGAGTGAAGCGGGAAAACACTATCTGCTGCGGTGATGGATTCAACGATTTATCTATGATTAAATATGCCGCTGTGGGTGTAGCCATGGGCAATGCCCAGGAAAAAATAAAAGAGGCCGCAGATTATATTACCGCTACCAATGACGAAGACGGTCTGGTAGAGGTGATCAGAAAGTTTATATAACTGCGGAAAAGGAAGAACATTTGATTACCATAAATTTACCGGAAAAAGTAAAGTTTATAATTGACACCATCACTGGCGCAGGCTTTGAAGCCTTTGCAGTGGGCGGTTGCATTAGAGACTCCATTTTAGGGAGAAATCCTGCGGACTGGGACATTACCACCTCAGCAAAGCCCCAGCAGGTAAAGGCTCTCTTTGCCAAGACCTTTGATACCGGTATCCAGCATGGCACCATTACCGTGCTTCTGGACAAGGAAGGCTTTGAGGTTACCACCTATCGTATCGACGGGGAATATGAGGATTCCAGACATCCTAAGGAGGTGGTATTTACCTCCAATCTGCTGGAAGACTTAAAGCGCAGGGATTTCACCATCAATGCCATGGCTTATAATGAAACTACCGGATTGGTGGATGCCTTCGGCGGATTAGAAGATATTGACAGAGGTGTCATAAAATGTGTAGGAGATCCCTTGGAGCGTTTTTCTGAGGATGCTCTGCGGATTATGCGTGCCATTCGTTTTTCTGCCCAGTTGGGTTATGAGATCGAAGAAAATACAAAGCAGGCTATTATAGAGCTGGCCCCCACTTTACAGAATATCAGCGCAGAGCGGATACAGGTGGAGCTGGTGAAGCTTTTGTGCTCCCCCCACCCTGATTATCTGAAGATTATGTATGACACTGGTGTCACCAAGATAGTGTTGCCGGAGTTTGACCGCTGTATGGAAACACCTCAGATTCATAAGCATCATATGTATGATGTGGGAACTCATACCCTGGTAGCGTTGAAGGAGACCCCTGAGGATAAGGTTCTTAGGTTAGCGGTGCTGCTCCATGATATTGGAAAGCCAAGAGCCCTTGAGGTGGATGAGGAAGGAATCACTCATTTTCATGGTCACCAGATCATCAGCCGGGACATGTCAGAGGAGATTTTAAAGCGTCTTCGCTTCGATAATGACACCATTTACAAAGTGGCGAAGCTGGTGGAATTCCACGACTACGGCAACAGTGTGGAGCCTACGAAGACCATTGTGCGCCGGGCCGTGCACCGCATCGGGGAGGATATTTTCCCCATGCTGTATCATGTGAAGAGGGCGGACGTGCTGGCCCAATCCCTTTATAAGAGGGAGGAGAAGCTGCTGCTCTTAGAGGACTGGCAGCGCTTGTATGAGCAGATTGTGGCAGATAAGGAGTGCGTTTCTCTGAAGACCCTGGCGGTGACCGGGAAGGATTTGATTGCCGAGGGACTAAAGCCCGGCAAGGAAATCGGTGAGATTTTACAGGCACTCCTACAATATGTGCTGGACAATCCGGAAAAGAATGAAAAGGATATTTTAATAACATACTTTAATAACTACCTTCATAAGATAGGATAGGCTTCAGAAAGCCAATGAATCTTGTATGGAGGTAACCATGAACGATAGAGCCATCTACCTGCTGGAAGATTACGATATAGAGGTACAAAAGACCAGAAAGGGACGGGGCTGTATTATTTGTGAAACACCGACCGGTCCCCTGACTTTTATGGAATACCGGGGGAATGTAAACAGATTGCCATCAGAAAAGCTTTTACTGGAGCAGATTGCAGCTTCCGGGAAAATCTCGGTGGACCGGATTTTTCCCACAAAGGAAGAAAGTTTGTATGTAACGGACGGAGATGGTATAAACTATATTCTGAAGTCCCATCATGAAGGAAAGGAATGTAACATCAAGGACCGCAGGGAAGCCTTAGAGGCCATGGGCATCATGGCAAGACTCCATCAGGTGTCCTTTTTGCCCAAGGGATCCTTTGAAAATATAGGTACATATTCACCTACCCTGGAGTATCAGCGGCACAACCGCGAACTGCGCCATATCTTTACTTATCTGAAAAAGAGAGGGCAGAAGCAGTACTTTGAGCGCAGATTGATGGAGACCTTTCCTGTATATCTGGAAAAGGCCCTGGAGGTCAGCAGCCAGTGGGAAGAATATGAAAGCATGGAGAAGGGCTTTGACCCGGACCAGGGCGGTTTTATCTGCCACGGGGATTTCCGAGATCATAACCTGTTAAAGGTGGACGGCCGCTGGATGGTGGTTCACTTTGAAAAGTGGATTCGGGACAGCGTGGTAAGGGACATCAGCCTGTTTATGCGAAAGCTCCTGGAGAAAAACGATTGGTCGGTTTCTCTGGGAAGAGAACTGCTTGGTGCCTATGAAGAGATTTCCCCTCTCACGGCATATGAGTACATTGATTTGTATTATCGACTGGCTTATCCGGAGAAATTCTGGAAGATTGCCAACTTTTACTACAATACCTCCAAGGCTTTTATCTCCGAGAGGAATTTGGAGAAGCTGGAGCAGGTAATCCGGCTGGAGGGACAAAAGGAAGCCTTCCTGGAGGAGGTTTTTCAAAATATCAGAGGATAAGGAGGAGCGGTCTTGAAGATACGAAAGATTCTTTTGGGCATGCTTTTATGGACGGTGCTGGCACTTACCGGCTGCGGAATGTCTCAGAGCGGTGAGGAGCCGGATGAGTCCTATGACCGGAAAATGGAGAATGTGTATCAGGCACCGGGCCCGAACAGCTACGATTCTGCGGATACCGCAGTGCTGGTGAAAAAGGATGATGAAAATGGCACGGTGACCCTGCGGAATATGGAGGTGGGAAAGCAGTACACCTTATATATTGTGGGAACCACCACTTTGGCGGACCGTCACGGAACTGCCCTGTCTCTGGCGCAGATAGAGCCGGGAGATGTGGTGGATGTGACCTTTTTAAAATCCCAGAAGCGGCTAAACAGTATGAAGCTTTCGGAAAGTGCCTGGACCAATGAGTCCGTCAGCCGCTATACCCTGGATTTTGACAGGAACAATCTGACCATCGGTGAGGAGATTTTCAAGCTTACCGAGGAGACACGGTATTTCTCCCAGGGACGGCAGATTGAAGAGATGGATATTAACGAGTGTGATGTGCTTTCCTTTCAGGGAACCGGCAATCAGGTATGGAGTGTGGTAGTGGAAAAAGGCCATGGCTACCTGCGCTTGAATAATGACGAGAATTTTATTGGCGGCTTTATTGAAATCGGGCAGGCCATGGTACAACAGATTACCGACGATATGCTCCTGACGGTACCCGAGGGGGATTATCAGGTAAATATCAGCTTAGGCAGCAGCGGCGGTGTGAAAAATGTCAGCATTGACCGGGGCGAGGAAGTGGTGCTGGATATTGGAGATTTGAAGGTGGAAGAGGAGAAATTCGGTCAGATTGTTTTCTCCCTTACCCCATCAAATACAGAGCTTTATGTGGATGGTGCCAAGATTGACACCAGTGTACCGGTGTCCCTTACCTATGGTATTCACCAGATTATCGCCCGGGCGGACAATTATCAGTCCATTACTTCTTATTTAAAGGTGGGACAGGCGTCTGCGGGAATTGATATCGTGCTTGAGCCGGTGGATTCCGGAGGGGAGGACGATGAAGATTCGTCAGATACTACCATTGATGCATCCTCCGACTATTACAAGGTATATGTGGAGGCGCCGGAAGGTGCAGAGGTCTATGTGGACGGTAACTACATCGGTATTTCCCCGGTAAGCTTTAAAAAGGAAGAGGGAAGCCACGTGATTACCCTGCGCAAGAGCGGATATGAAACCAGAAGCTACACCATTTCCGTGGATGATGAGGAAAAGGATATTTCCTTCTCTTTTGCGGAGCTGGTATTACAGTCACTGACAGAATAATCATATGAGGAAGAGCGAAATGAAACCAATCGGAATTGTAACGGACAGTCATAGCGGAATCAGCCAGAAGAGGGCAAAAGAGCTGGGGGTCAAGGTGCTGCCCATGCCCTTTTACTTCGGTGAGGAGTGCTTTTATGAGGATGTTTCCTTAAGCCGGGAAGAATTTTATAGAAGGCTGCAGGCCGGAGAGCCGGTGTCCACTTCCCAGCCGGCACCCACGGAGGTCATGGCTCTCTGGGACGAGGCCTTAAAGGAATATGAGAAGATTTTGTATATGCCCATCAGTAGCGGCATCAGCGGCTCCTGCGCTACGGCAGCGGCACTTGCCACGGAGGAGCCTTATGAGGGCAGAGTACTGGTGGTGGACAATGGACGTGTATCCGCTCTTTTGCACCGCGCAGTGCTGGATGGGCTGGAGCTGATTGAAGAGGGCTATAGTGCGGAAGAAATCAAGGAAATTTTGGAAGGCTCCAGAGCGGATATGGTGATTTATATCGCCGTACAGACCCTGGAAAATCTGAAAAAAGGCGGCAGAATTACTCCTGCCACTGCGGCTATTGGAACCATACTCAATATCAAACCGGTACTGAAATTTGATGTGGGCACTTTGGATTCCTTTGCCAAGTGCAGAGGTTTCCAAAAGGCAAAGAAAACCATGCTGGAGGCGATTGCCAAGGACCTGGAGACTACCTTCAAGGCCTGGGAGGAAAGGGGAGAAGCTTACGTGGTGGTGGCATCCAGTGCTTCCGACGAGGATACGCTTAAATGGGTGGAAGAGGTAAAGGCCGCATTTCCGGGCCGCCATGTTATGTGGGACCACCTTTCCTTTGGTACGTCCTGTCACATCGGCTACGGCGGATTGGGAATTGGAATCTCCTGCAAGCCGCCACGCCCTTTAAAATAGGCAAAATCCCTTGACAAATAAAGGGAAAGAAGATATATATATGTATAGACGTTTTTGCTTATAAGAGATGTCAATATAAACAGTTTACCTTAATATAGGAGGAGTTTGAAATGAACAAGACAGAATTAGTTGCAGCTATGGCAGAGCAGGCTGGTCTTTCTAAGAAGGATGCAGAGAAGGCTTTATCCGCTTTCGTTAGCGTTGTTGCAGAAGAGTTAAAGAAGGGTGAGAAGGTTCAGTTAGTTGGATTCGGTACTTTCGAAGTTGCTGAAAGAGCAGAGAGAGAAGGAAGAAATCCTCAGAGCGGCGAGCCTATGAAGATTGCAGCTTCTAAGGCACCTAAGTTCAAGGCTGGTAAGGCTTTAAAGGATATGGTTAACGCTTAGTTGATTGATTGTGAAGAGAACCTATGAGATTAGGTTCTCTTTTTTTCTGTATGGGAGGAAATATGAGGTTAGATAAATATTTAAAGGTGTCCCGTCTGATTAAGAGACGTACCGTGGCAAACGAGGCCTGTGACGGCGGCAGAGTGATGATTAACGACAAGCCCGCCAAGGCATCCACCAACGTGAAGGAGGGGGATATCATCACCATCTCTTTTGGAAACAAGGAGGTAAAGGTGGAGGTACTGGACGTGCAGGAAACCGTGAGAAAAGAGGAAGCCAAGGAATTATTCCGATATATTTAAAGCAATCCGTGCATATATTGTATCAATAATGCTACGGAGGCAAGGATGGAGGAAATAAAAGGAATGGGGCCTTCCCACAAGGTGATTTTGGAAGGCAGACGAGTAGCAACATTAACAGGAGTAAAGGATGTACTGTCCTTTGATTTACATGAAATACTTTTGGAGACGGATGCAGGGATGCTGACTATAAAAGGCAATGACCTGCATGTAAGCAGACTTTCCTTAGACCGGGGTGAGGTGGACATAGACGGAATGGTGGACTGCCTTTTATATTCCCAGGCCTCCGGCGTAGGAAAGCGAGGGGATTCCTTATTTGCCAGATTGTTTGGTTAAACGAATTCTGGGAGGGGATGTCCCCGGAAAATCGTTGCCTGTGTTATTTTTTTCTGTTGGGAGTGTGGAGTCTGTTTTTGTATGATACCCTCTTACTTCTGCGCAAGGTGATTCCTACAGGGAAGCTGTTTGCTTTCTTGCAGGAATTTATTTTGGTGGCGTATCTGGGAAAAAGTGCCTTCTCCTTCATGTATACCTATACCGCCGGCAGGATTCGCTGGTATATGGTATTCGGTTTTTTTGTGGGAATTTCATTTTTCCATAAATTGGTTTCCCGATATTACTTGAAATATGTGGAAAAATTTTTTATGATGTTCTTATCAGGAGGATGGTTTGGACATGGCAGGAAGCGCAGCAAGAAAGAAAAGAGCGAGAAATAGTAAAGGACGTGGAACGAAGCGTACACATGCCCTCAGCATGGTGGTGGTTACCGGTGTAGTAGCTATGATGCTGGTGGTGGTAGGCGTAGGTGCCGCCGGTCTTAAGGAGAAGAAGGAGCTTCTAGAGGCAGAAAGTCAGGCTCTGGAGGATCAGATTGCCAAGGAAGAGAACCGTAGTCTGGAAATCGAGGAATACGGCAAGGAAGTGCAGACCATGAAGTACTATGAGCAGGTCGCTAAGGAAAAGCTTGGTCTGGTGCACGAGGACGAAATATTATTTAAAAAGCAGGATTAACTTGAGAAAAGGGCTGCCGCGAGCGCGGGCATGCCCTTTTTTGGTACCCGAAATGTGTAGTAGAATCCATGGGGAGAGCAGGGGGAAGATATGGCTGGGGGAAATCGGGCATATGGAGATATTTTAGAACTTCTTGTATTTCTGTTTCATAAACAGCGGTGTGTGAGCATGGACGCTCACACGAGGAAGCACTTCGCATGGACGCGAATTGCTTCCGACGCGTGGCCTATCACAGACTGCATCAGAAATACTAGAAGTTCTTAAATATCGGAGTCTGCCCAATTTTCCCCAGCCATATCTTCCCCCTGCTCTCCCCATGGATTCCACGGCAAGCGTTATATTTTTCGGGCTACCGCATTTTGACAAAAAAAGAGCTATGGATGTCCTATAGTGGAAGGAAAGATTTTCCGGAGGTAGGACGATGATGACAGCGACAAAGAGTAGAGAAAAAACATCCAGAGAGCTGGTGATTTCCGATTACGGAAAAAGCCGTCTTTTGGATTATGCAGGCACATTCCGGGATTTGTCCACCAGCTTTCCCATTGGACAGATCTGGACCATGGAGGAGCCGGGAAGGCGCAGCAGGCTGGAGAAGAGCAGGCAGCTGGAAAATGTGCAGGTGCTTTCTGAGAATATGTGTGAAATGTCACGGATTCTGGAGGAGATTGCCCGGGAGGTATTTTCCGTGCGCAGAATCCCCGAGCGGCAGGTCCGTATGTTTGTAAAGGCTTTGAAGCAGGAGAAAATCCTGGTGGAGGATGTGTTTTACTTTGCCAAAGGGGACAACCGGCCTACCGATACCCTGTGTGTGCGTATGAGTACCACGAAGCAGGGAGGATATCCCATTACGGAGGTGGCGGACATGATTTCTGTGCTGCTGGACAGAAGGCTGATACCGGCACCGGGAAGTGTGTATTATCTGGGAAAGGAAACTACCAGTTTCTTTTTTGTGGAGGAGCCTTCCTATACTATATTTACAGGACATGCCAAGGCCATACGGGAGATGGAGCAGGTCAGTGGCGACAGCTTTTCCGTGTATCACGCGGACAGTAGTCATGTGGCACTGATTGTATCCGATGGCATGGGCTCCGGCAGCGATGCCTGCCGGGAAAGCGGGCAGGTGGTAGAGCTGATGGAACGCCTTTTAGAGGCTGGGTACCAGATACCTACCGCCATTAATCTGGTAAATAATGTGCTTCTCTTTGGGGGAGAGGAGACCAATATGTCCACACTGGATATTTGCAACGTGGATTTATATACCGGTCGGTGCCGCCTGCACAAAATCGGTGGAGCCACCACCTTTATTAAGCGGGGGCGCTATGTGGAGGAGGTAGCCGTGCGCAATCTGCCGCTGGGGATATTCAGCCATGTGGACCACGAGCAGGTGGAAAAGGAACTGACCCCGGGGGACTACGTGATTATGGTGACCGACGGCGTACTGAATGCCTTTTCGGGAGTGGATCAGGAAGAGCTGCTGAGGCTTTTCGTGGGAGAAATGCAGGAAAACAGCCCCACCGCCATGGCAAATGAAATTCTTACCTTTGCCATTTCCGCCGGCGGCGGGCATATCCAGGATGATATGCTGGTGCTTGTGGCAGGGCTTTTTCCTACAAAATAGTGAGCTTACATCATCAGAGACTTTGATTTTTTCTTAAGTTATAGTATATTAGACATATGAAAAAGCAGAGTGATTATGGGAATTTCATAGAGAAAAAGGTGCTTGCCTTTATCCGGCAGCAGCACATGCTTGCGCCGGGGGACAAGGTGGTTTTAGGTGTTTCGGGAGGTGCGGACAGTGTGTGCCTTCTGATGGTGCTCCATGCCCTTTCGGAGGAGCTGGGAATCCGGCTTCATGTGGGGCATGTGAACCATGGCGTTCGTGAAGAAGCAGGGGAGGATGGCGTTTATGTGGAGCAGCTTTGCAGGGAACTGGGAGTACCATTTTTCCTGAAGGAAATCCGTATGGAGGAGCTTGCAGCGGAGTGGAAATGCTCCCCGGAGGAGGCCGGGCGCAAGGCCAGATATGCCTTTTTTGAGGAAATTTGCGAGACTGTGGGCGCAGAGAAAATTGCCGTGGCGCACAACATGGGAGACTGTAGTGAGACCATGCTTTTCCACTTGTTTCGGGGTAGCGGGCTGACGGGGCTATCCGGCATTCGTCCCGTACGCGGGAAGGTGGTACGCCCCATCCTTTGCCTGGAGAGGGAAGAGATTGAGCAGTACTTGCAGGCACGGAAAATTTCCCATTGCCACGATATAACCAATGATGGGGACGATTATACCAGAAACCGGATTCGCCATCATATCCTGCCCTATGCGGAGGCGGAGATTGTCCGTGGAGCAACCCGCAACGTGTATGAGGCAGCAAAGCATATTGCCCTGGCGCAGGAGTTTATAGAGCAGCAGGCAGAAGGTGCGTGGAAGGAAGTTCTTCTTTGCCAGGGGCAGCAGCGTCTGGAGCTGGATATTCCGAGGCTTTTAGGCCTTCATGAGGTATTGCAGAAGGAGGTTCTGCGCAGGGCCATAGGAACAATGGCGGAGGGATGCAAGGATATCACCAGGGAGCATATTGAGAGTCTTCTTGGGCTGGTTACCGGCAGTGGAAACCGACAGGTAAGTCTGCCCTATCTTTTACGGGGCGAGAGGAGCTATGAAAGGCTGCTTTTGTACAGGGAAAAGGAGAAAAAGGTGGTTTTGCCTGAGGCTTGCGTGGACGTGCAGGCGCTGGCTTTGGAGCCTTGGACCATTTCTGTTGCAGGGGCTGAGCTGGAGCTGAAGGTACTTGATTTTAGCGGAAATCTGCAAGATATTCCCCAAAATAAGTATACGAAATGGCTGGATTATGATAAAATAAAGAGTAATATTAAAATCAGACACCGTAGGATCGGAGATTATTTCTCTGTAAAAACCCGGGAGGGTGTGGGCAGAAAAAAACTGAAGGATTACCTGATGGACGAGAAGGTTCCCAGACAGGAGCGGGATGAGCTGCTTTTGCTGGCAGAGGAAAGTCATGTACTATGGCTGATACCTTATCGTATTAGCGAGGATTACAAGGTAGACCACGGGACGAAAAGGGTGTTACAGATAATCATAAAAGGACAAAATGGAGGAAACTATGGAAAAGCACAGAGTTGAGACATTAATCTCTAAGGAAGATGTAGAGGCGAGAATTAAAGAGTTAGGCGCGATTATCAGTAAGGAGTACGAGGGAAGAGAGATTCATTTGGTATGTGTACTGCGTGGCGGTGCATTTTTCATGTGTGAGCTGGCAAAGCACATTACCGTACCATGTTCTCTGGATTTTATGTCCGTATCCAGCTATGGCAGCGATACCAAGTCCAGTGGTACCGTGCGTATTGTGAAGGATTTGGATGATTCCATCCAGGGTAAGGACGTACTGGTAGTGGAGGATATCATCGATTCCGGTAGAACCTTAAGTTATTTGATGGAGCTTTTAAAGGACCGCAAGCCGGCATCCTTAAGCCTTTGCACATTGCTGGATAAGCCGGATAGAAGAGTGGTGGATGTGAAGGTGGATCACGTATGCTTCACCATCCCGGATGAATTTGTAGTGGGTTATGGTCTGGATTATGACCAGCGCTATCGTAACCTTCCTTATATCGGAATCGTGAAGTTTGATTAATGGTTCTGAACAGTAAAAATAGTACCAGAAATGAGGAAATTTTAGTTTGAAACAGGTAAATAGGATTTTTAGTTCGCATTTTATTGCGCTATTGTTGTTGGTAGTCCTTGTTTATGTCCTTGCCAACTTTGAACAGGAGAGCAATACCTACACACGCAGTGACCTGATTATGGATATGGAAGCCGGCCGGGTGGTGGAAATTGTAATCAACCCCAATGCGGAAGGCCCTACCGGTAATGCTGTGGTTTATTATACAGGCAATGACCATAGTGTATTGTATGCTACCGATATTTCAGAGATAGAGTCATTGGTGAGGGAGTATGGATATGACCCGGTGGTAAAGGATATTCCCAGAGATCACTGGTTTTTGGCCTATGTGTTACCCATTTTAGTGATGGTGGTACTTGCGGTATTCTTCTTTATGATGATGAATGCCAGAAACGGTGGGGGTGGCTCCAATTCCAAGATGATGAACTTTGGAAAGAGCCGGGCCAAGATGTCTGTGGGTAAGGAAAATGATGTGGATTTCGGCAAGGTTGCCGGACTTCGTGAGGAGAAGGAGGATTTGGAGGAAATCGTGGATTTCCTGAAAAATCCCGGAAAATATACCAAGGTGGGCGCCAGAATCCCCAAGGGAGTACTGTTAGAGGGACCTCCCGGAACAGGTAAGACACTGCTTGCCAAGGCCATTGCCGGAGAAGCAGGCGTACCGTTCTTTAGTATTTCCGGTTCAGATTTCGTGGAGATGTTCGTAGGTGTGGGTGCCAGCCGAGTGCGTGATTTGTTTGTTGATGCAAAGCGTAATGCTCCCTGCATCGTATTTATTGACGAGATTGATGCGGTGGCCAGACGCCGTGGTACCGGTATGGGCGGCGGCCACGATGAAAGAGAGCAGACCTTGAACCAGCTTCTTGTGGAAATGGATGGCTTTGGGGTAAATGCAGGTATCATCGTAATGGCAGCTACCAACCGTGTGGATATTTTGGACCCGGCAATTCTTCGTCCGGGACGTTTTGACCGTAAGGTATATGTGGGCTCCCCGGATATCGGCGGCAGAGAAGAGATTTTACGTGTCCATGCCAAGAATAAGCCTCTGGCAGAGGATGTAGACCTTAAGAAGGTGGCACAGACCACCGCCGGCTTTACCGGTGCAGACTTGGAGAATCTGCTGAACGAGGCAGCCATTCGTGCAGCCAAGGATAACCGTGTATTTGTAAAGCAGGAGGATATTGAGAAGTCCTTTATCAAGGTGGGTATCGGTACGGAGAAAAAGAGCCGTGTCGTAGCGGAGAAGGAGAAGAAAATCACCGCTTACCACGAGGCGGGACATGCGATTTTATTCCACGTTCTTCCGGATGTGGGACCGGTGCATACCGTATCCATTATCCCTACCGGACAGGGGGCAGCGGGTTATACCATGCCGCTTCCGGAGAAGGATGAGATGTTCCTGACCAAGGGCAAGATGCTCCAGGAAATTATGGTTTCCTTAGGAGGACGTATCGCAGAAGATCTTATCTTTGGCGACATTACCACGGGAGCTTCCAGTGATATCAAGAAGGCCACCAAGGTTGCAAAACGTATGGTGACCAAATATGGTATGTCGGAGAATATCGGTGTGATTTGTTATGATGACGACGATGATGAGGTATTCATCGGACGTGACCTTGCCCATGCAAAGGGACACAGTGAGATGATTTCCGGTCAGATTGACCAGGAAGTGAAGGCTATTGTGGACGATTGCTACAAGAAGGCAAAGGACATCATCATGCAGCATAGTAATGTGCTGGAGTCCTGTGCACAGCTCTTACTGGAAAAGGAGAAAATCGGGCAGGAAGAGTTTGAAGCATTGTTTGAGGCATAAGTACCAGAAAAGAACCCTTGGTGAAATTTACCAAGGGTTTTATGTTGAAAATGCACAAAAACACAGTTGCGAATTTGTAATATTTGTGAAGTTTGGGGATAGTCAAAAAAGGGAGACTAGTGTATTATACTTCTTGTAACCCCCCCAATACATTATATAGTTTTTTGCTATACCCCATAAGAAAGAAATACCTTCTCTAAAAAGGACAGCTATCCCGGCTGTCTTTTTTACTGCCCTTTTGTAAAATGAAAGCGGTTTCTATTGTGTTTCTTTCAAAATATGGGTAAAATAATCATATATCGTTTTTTAGAAAGGATGGCCCAATATGGATACAGACCATTTGTTGAGACTCGTTCAAAACCAATTCTACATTGCATCCATGCGACCTGTTTTTAATAGAAAGGGATTATTTACGGATACTACGGAGGATTATGTGACACCCTCTGAGCCGGAGCCGTTTTCCAATGTGACGCTAAAGTTCCGTACTGCACGAAATAATGTAGACAGCGTTCTCTTTGTGTGTAACGGAAAGCACTATCATATGACCAAAATCTCAGAGGATGAGAGCTTCGATTATTATTCTTATAATTTGAAATTAAGGGATGAAAAGGTGACCTACCATTTCGAGGTACGAACCGGAAGAATTTCCGCCGTTTACGATGTGCGGGGACTTGTGCGGGATGCTAATGACTATTATAATTTTGTGATTATTCCCGGTTTTAAGACACCCCAGTGGGCGAAGGGAGCGGTAATGTACCAGATTTACGTGGACCGCTTCTGCAACGGAGACCCCTCCAATGATGTGCAGACCAGAGAGTATTCCTATATCGGAGACCATGTACATTGCGTAGAGGACTGGGGACGTTATCCTGCGCAGATGGATGTGCGTGAGTTCTATGGCGGAGATTTGCAGGGAGTTATGGATAAGCTGGATTATCTTCAGGACTTGGGTGTGGATGTTATCTATTTTAATCCGCTCTTCGTATCGCCCTCCAATCATAAGTATGATATTCAGGATTACGATTATATTGACCCCCATGTGGGTAAGATTGTGGAGGAATGTGGTGATGTTCTGCCGGACTACGATAGGGACAACAGCCATGCCACCAAATATATCAACCGTGTGACCAATAAGGCCAATTTAGAGGCTTCCAATCAGCTGTTTATCCGCCTTGTGGAGGAGGCCCATAAGAGGGGCATCCGCGTGATTTTGGACGGTGTATTTAACCACTGTGGCTCCTTTAACAAGTGGTTGGATAAGGAGCGCATTTACGAGCATGCAGAAGGCTACGAAAAGGGTGCCTATGTGGCAGCTGACAGTCCTTATCACAGCTATTTTGCCTTCCATGGCGGCCAGTGGCCTTACAATAACTGTTACGATGGCTGGTGGGGCCACGATACCCTGCCGAAGCTGAATTATGAGGGCTCCAAGGAACTTCATGATTATGTGCTGAAAATCGCTGCAAAATGGGTGTCACCGCCCTTTAATGCGGACGGCTGGCGACTGGATGTGGCAGCGGATCTGGGACATTCTCCGGAGTACAATCATAAATTCTGGCAGGAGTTTCGAAAGGTTGTGAAGGAGGCAAATCCAGAGGCGATTATTTTGGCAGAGCACTATGGTAATACCAGAGAATGGTTACAGGGCAACGAGTGGGATACGGTAATGAATTACGATGCATTCATGGAGCCGGTGACCTGGTTTTTAACCGGTATGCAGAAGCACAGCGACGAGTACCGTGAGGATTTGCTTGGCAATGCAGAGAGCTTCTGGGGCGCCATGCAGCATCACAATTCCAACTTTGCCATGCCTACCTGGCAGGTAGCCATGAACGAGCTGTCCAACCATGACCATTCCCGTTTCTTGACCCGTACCAGCCGTAAGGTGGGAAGAACGGCGACTCTGGGCCCGGAGGCAGCGAATCAGGGCATCAATAAAGCTGTGTTCCGTGAAGCGGTGGTAATGCAGATGACCTGGGTAGGAGCGCCTACCATTTACTATGGTGACGAAGCCGGTGTCTGTGGCTTTACCGACCCGGATAATCGTCGTACCTATCCCTGGGGCCATGAGGACTGGGAGCTGATTAATTTCCATAAGGAAATCATCCGTATACACAAGGAAGGGCAGGTATTTAAGACCGGCTCCATCAAATATATCGACGCAGGCTATAATTATATCGCCTATGGTCGTTTCAATAAAAAGGAACAGTGTGTGATTTTATTTAACAACAATAATCATCCGCTGACCAAGGATGTGACCGTCTGGGAGGCAGGAGTGCCCAGAGAAGGCATGATGCAGCGCCTGATAGAGACTGCAGATTACGGCTACTCCATGGAGCCTGTGGAATATCCCATAAAGGGTGGTAAAATTACCATTACCCTGCCACCTACCAGCGCAGTGGTACTGAAATACAAGAAAAATTAAAAAAATGGGGAATTATGTCTTGCAAAATGTGTACACATATGATACAATTCCAATTTGTTAGGACATAGTTCCTGCATGGATGGATTCCCGAGTGGCCAAAGGGGACAGACTGTAAATCTGCTGCAAATTGCTTCGGTGGTTCGAATCCACCTCCATCCATTCCGCTGGTGTGGCGGAATAGGCAGACGCAAGGGACTTAAAATCCCTCGGGGGCAACCCCGTATCGGTTCAAGTCCGATCACCAGCAGTAAAATGAGAATGCGAGAAATCAGTAGAGATGCTGTATTTCTCGCATTTTTCGTTATGTGGGTGTGTATGCATTATTTTTCACTTGTTGAGAATCTGACAAAGGAAAAACGGATAAAATGAATTGTTGCATTGCGACGGTGTGTGTCGTATAATAAAAATATAGTTTTATAGACGATTTATACGCAGTGGAGAAAATAGATGGAAGCACAACATGAAAAACGGAAGCTGACCGTCGAAGAACAGATTCAGGATATGGCAGACAAGAATATACAGTTTGAATTATATTCCCAAGAAGATGCAAAGAAATTTTTGAAATACAACAATTACTATTTTAAGTTAAAATCTTACGCAAGGAATTATAATATAAATTCACAAACTCAAAAGTATTACAATCTGGATTTTGCATATCTTGTAGAATTATCCAAGCTGGATATGTATATTAGAAAAATTATTTTGGAATTGTCTTTAGATGTAGAGCATTATTTAAAAGTGCGGTTAATGAATGATTTGAGTGATAATTCAGAAGAAGATGGGTATAATATAGTTAGGCTATTTCTTCAATATCATCCAAATGCAGAAGCAGATATTCAGAGTAAGGCAGATAAATATTCATTCTGTTCAGACTTGGCAGAAAAGCATTTAAATGAATACAATGAACCAAAGGAGTTGGCTTTATGGAATATCGTTGAATTGCTTTCATTTGGTAATTTTATGGAATTATACGAGCTCTATTATCAAATGTATCCTTCCTTCAATTATTCTGATTATTTAAAGTCTATAAAGTTTATAAGAAATGCGGCTGCGCATAATAATTGTATTCTAAGCACGCTAAGAAAACCGAACAGTCTTAAAAAGTTTAGTAAAACAAAAAAGCTCGCAAATATTCTCGGAAAAATACCTGAATTTCGGGAATTAGGCAGCAGAGATGCGATGATGAAAAATCCCATTATTCATGATTTTGTTACACTACTTTTCGTGTATAACGATATAATGAAAGTTTCAGCGACGAAAAAGGTCAGAAACAGGAAAATGGAAGAAATTTTTCATCAATTTTGTGATGAGGATGGAAGAATAAGAAAGAACAAATCTTATTTCGATAAAAATCCTTATGTAAAAGAAACATATTTCTTTATTTGTAGTATAATAAAGTATATAGATAAAAAGAATAAAAATCCTAAGCATACAAATTATTTGTATTAAGTAGTTGACAGGGGTGTTAGAAAAGAGTAAACTACTGTTCATGGAACAAAAACTGTTAGAGGTTTTTACTAGGGCGGTGCGTGCACTAAACTAGATTTGAGCTTATGTAATGAAAAGGTTCACTAGAGGATACTATGTGTTTTCTAGTGAGCCTTTTCATCATTTTTAGAACTTTATTCTCATGAAATTCACAAAAAATATTCCTAAATATGACAAGTTGTGTTAAAATACATAGTGATGTTTTATATTAACTAAAGAAGCACAGGATAAAAGGTGGAGAAACGTTATGGCAAGTGTATTAATAGTAGATGACGCAGCTTTTATGAGACTTACGATAAAACAGGTATTGGAGCCGGAAGGCTATACCATTGCCGGTGAGGCTGGGAATGGTATTGAAGCTTGGCAGATGTATGCACAGCTTAGACCGGATGTAGTGATTTTGGATATTACGATGCCGGATATGAACGGGCTGGAAGCATTGAAGCGTATCAAGATTATGGATGAGAATGCCAAGATTATTATTTGTTCTGCGCTGGGACAGCATGAGATGGTTGCCAAGGCAATTGAGTATGGTGCACAGGAGTTTATTGTGAAGCCGTTCCAGGCGGCGCGTCTGCTTGCAGCAGTGAAAAAGGTGTTGAGCCGATAGGAAAGCATTATGTGGAGGGTCCGCGGACCCTCTATTTTGTTATGGCGACGAGGAATCTGGAGGAGTCAAAGATGAAGGTGCAGGATATGACCTGTCCCAAGTGCGGGGCGACGATGACATATAATGAGGAGAAATCCAAGGCGGAATGTGCTTATTGCGGTTATCGCATGCTGATAGAGCAGAAGGAGTCCATCTCCCAGCTGCGGGAGCGGATGCGGTCACAGTCCTATGGTTATCACAAGGGAAAGCTGGAAGCCCAGGAAGAAGCGGAACGAAGAAGAAAGCAGCGTAAATTCCGCAATATCATCATATTTATGGGTGTTTTTGTGGCATTTGTTGTGTTGGCCAATTTCAGTAAGGTGATGGCAAAGCCGAAGGTGAATCCCTTTGACCAGATAGAGATTTCCTTTCAGGGCACGGATGGAAAAGGAGAAGTGCTGATAGAACAAGTATCGGGAGAGGCTGATACAAACCAGATTGATTATCGGCTTTCCAAAAGTCATGGGCTTTTTCAAGGAGAAACCATCACTGTAGAGGCAACAAGTGAGGCATACCGTCTGGAGGAAAGCACCAGAACCTATGTGGTGGAAGGGTTGGATGAGTATTTGAAGGAGCTTTCGGACATTCCCAAGGAGGCGCTGGAGCTGATTCATGCCAAGGCAGAAAATGTACTGGAGCTGAATCTGGATAACAGTAAAAGGGTAGGATATTTTGTGGAGATGAAACCGGTGAAGCTGTTTCTTACCACGGATGGTAAGCAGAAGAATGAGCTGTATGATGTGTTTGAAGTTCGATTTTCTGCGAATGGAGAAGAATCCGTGTACTACGTGCTGGCCTGCTTTGATGATGTACTGGTGCGAAAGGAGGCACAGGCATCGTTGAGCATGTCTTATGGTATGTATTATGGCAATCTGACACAGGTGTCAGGTGCTGTTTGGATTATGGGCTACGATTCTGTGGAGGATATCCGCACAGAAATTCTCACCAGCCAGGAGAGTTATATGGAGCTGAAGGAACTGGATTTGTAAGGAAGGAAGAGATAAACATGAAGCAATACGAAACCCTGCATTTAGTAAAACAGGAGGATTTAAATCATCACGGAACCTTATTTGCGGCCCGGGCGGCAGCGTGGGTGGTGGAGTCTGGTTTTACCACGGCGGCATGTGAACATGGTAATACCGACGATATTGTACTTAGAAATTTGCAGAATATGTCTTTCTTTAAGCCTGTGAAGCCGGGAACGGTGGTGAATTTTACCGGGAGAGTGGTGCACGCAGGCAGCAGCAGTATGATGGTTGCCGTTACGGTGAAAAATGCTGTGACAGGGGAAGCTGCCATAGAGGCATTTATTACCTTTGTGACCATTGATAAGGACAAGGGTGGTAAGAAAAATCATGGAATTGTGCTGGATGAGACTGCGGATGAGGAGGAGCTCATTCTGCGGGAGAAGGCGCAGAAGCTTTTGGGGCAGAGAGTCTAAGGCTTGGAAACTTTTTACTGTTGAAAAATGACGATATATGCGATAAACTAAGAGTGGTATCCTTTGGGATAAATAGAAGATGAAGGGAACTTTCAGATGAGAAGATTGAAATTGTTAGCAAGTTCATTAATACTTGCCTGCGTTCTTGGGGGATGTGGCGGTCAGGAGCTGGAGTCACCTATCCAGGATGTAGTAGGAGAACCAATTACTACTCAGGCACCCAATGTACAAATTGAGGAGCCGTCTATTGAAAAGCCGGAGGCTACGGATGAGCCCAGTGAGGTGACCGAGGATGGTAAGGAAAAGGCTGCGACACCAACCATTGAGGAAAGAGAAGTGGTGGATGGTATGAAGCAGAGCTATCTGACCGGTGAGTGGAAGGACGAGGAGGTAGTAAATCGTCGTGCCATGGCAGTTATGATGCCTAATAATAAGGCGGCTATGCCCCAGTACGGTATCTCTCGTGCCAGCATTATTTACGAGGCACCGGTGGAGGGACGTATTACCCGTTTAATGTGCTTTATTGAAGATTATGATGATTTGGACCATGTAGGTCCTGTTCGAAGCAGCCGTGACTACTATGTATACGAAGCTATGGCGTATGATGCTATCTACTGTAACTGGGGACTTGCGGTTCCTTACGTAGAGGATTTGCTCAGAAGTGACCGTATTGACAATATCAGTGAGCCAGTGGATGGTATTCACAATCCTTCTGCAGAGGCATTTGACCGTATCGATCGCCCGGGATATAAGTTGGAGTATACCGGTTATATGTTTATCGATGGTTATAATGCAGCGGTAAAACGTCATAAATATGAGACAGAGTACAGAGATACCTTTGAGCAGGCATTCACCTTTGCCAATGATGGTTGGGAGGTAACCTACGACGCCTACGAGGATGCTACCGTGATTTATCCCGGTAAGGGAAGCAACAGTGGTGGTTATGGCAATGCTAATCCCTACTTTGAGTATAATCCGGAGGATGGTCTTTATTATCGTTACCAGTTCGGTGAGCCACAGATTGATGAGCTGAATGAAGAGCAGCTGACAGTAAGCAATGTGGTATTTAAAATTTGCCATGGTGAGGTTCGTGATAAAAATGACTACCTTGCATTTGGTGTGCATGGCACCGGTGATGCCTATGTATTTACGGCAGGTAAGGTGATTAAGGCAACCTGGAGCAGACTTACGGATAGCGGTGCAAACTACTTCTATGACGAAGATGGCAATGAAATCATCTTTAATCAGGGTAAGACATGGATTTGTAATGTATGGAAGGAATACTCTGAATATATGGAGTGGGAATAAAATAAATAACACAAAATAACAGCGGTTTTACCCGGAGAAATCCTAAAATCCAGGTAGATACCGCTGTATTTTTGTGTTAAAGTTTGACCTATGAAAAAGATAAGTAATAAAAACATTGAACTAATTTTACATGGAAATTTACTGAAAGCCATTGCTGCGCTGGCCATTCCGGTGGTAATTAACAGCTTTTTGCAGACGATGTACAATTTGACAGATACCTATTGGCTGGGAAAAATAGGCACGGAGGAGCTGGCAGCCATTAATCTGGTGACGCCGCTGCAGAATATTATCATCAGCTTTGGAACGGGTATCACAGTGGCGGGAGCGGTGCTGATTGCGCAGTATATCGGCGCCGGGCAGGAGGAGGACGCCAGGGATATGGCGAACCAGATTTTTTTCTGTGCCATGATTTTCTCCCTTGTCTGTGCGTCGGCATGTTTTCTGGCTACACCGGCTATTGTAGGGTGGCTGGGAGCTGAGGGAGAAACCTATGTCCACAGTGTCATCTATCTGCGCATCGTTATCTGGGATATGCCTTTCCTTTATCTGGTGAATCTTTTTTCGGCGGTGAATCAGGCCCAGGGAGATACGGTGAAGCCCATGCTTCTGAATCTGGTTGGTATCTCCTTTAATATGGTGATGGACCCGCTTCTTATGATAACTTTTGAAATGGGAGTGGCGGGAGCAGCCCTTGCTACACTTCTGGCAAAAGCTATACCGGCATCCATTGCCCTGGGTATTTTAGTGCATGGCAGCGGTATTGTGAGACTTCATCCCCGGTTTATGCGGGTTACGGCGGATAAACTGCGACTCATCTTGAAAATCGGTCTTCCCACGGCAATCGGTGGCAGTACCATGCAGCTGGGCTTTCTTCTGATGAGCCGTAATGTGTACGTCTATGGAACCCAGGCCATGGCAGCTTATGGTATTGGAAATAAAGTAAATAGTCTGATTACCCTGCCCACCAACGGTGTCGGTTCGGCAGTAGCCACAATCGTGGGGCAGAATATGGGAGCCAAGCAGCCGGAACGTGCAGAGAAGGGCTACAAATATGCCATGTATATATCTGTTGCTTTTTTATTTGTAGGTGGTATGATATTGTCCAGAACCTTTATTTCCACCGCTATCGTCAGCATTTTCAGCGAGGATGCCGAGGTAATTGCCATGGCGGCGGATTTCCTTAGTATCATGGCATTCTGTTGTTTTACCAATGGTGTGCACAATGCCTCCACCGGACTATTTCAGGGGACCGGCCACACGGAGGTGACCATGACTGTGGATGCTACCAGGCTCTGGGTGTTCCGTTTCCTGACCCTTTGGTTCTGCCAGGAGGTGCTTTGCCTGGGAGTAAAAAGTATCTGGTTCTCCGTGGTGGTAAGTAATGCGATTTCGGCAGTAATCCTGTACATTCTGTATCGCATGGGAATCTGGAAAAAGGATAAACTAAACATACAAAAGGCAGAGAGGTAATATGAAGAAATTTTTTTGCAAAAAGCGTGTATGGGTGTATATCATACTTGTGGGATTGGTGCTGGTGCTGAATGTAGTGGCGTGGAATTCTACCGCTTTTTGCGATTTTTATATTAAGAATATTTTTCCCATCTGGGTGAATACTTATGGAAGGGTGACTGGCATCATCCCCGTCTCCATCGGTGAATATATGCTGGTGGCGGGAGTAGTGTGCGTAGGCCTTTTTCCGGTGGCGCTCCTGATGTGTCTTTTTGGCAGAATCCGCCGGTATGCCGTGGGATATCTGCGGTTTTTTGCATGGGTGCTGGTAAGTGTGTGTCTGGTGATGACGCTGAATTGTACGATTCTGTACCATGCATCCACGTTCTCGGAGCAGTATCTTCCCAGAGAGATTGCGGAGAGGGAGTATACTCTGGAACAATTGATTGCTGTGCGTAATCATGTGGTGGACCGGTGTAATGCATACTCTCAGGTAATGGAGCGGGATGAAAACGGGGATATTCTGTATGATGGGGACATGAAGGCAGAAGCCATCAAAGCCATGCAGAATCTGGGAAAGACCTATGAGCAGTTGGAGGGGTATTATCCCAGACCAAAGCCTTTGGCAGCATCGGATTTTTTCAGCCAGCAGTATATGACAGGGTATTATTTCCCTTTTTCCATGGAGGCTAATTATAATGATGTGATGTATATCATGAATTTCCCGGCAACCATGTGTCATGAACTGGCACATCTGAGGGGCTATATCTTTGAGGATGAGGCGAATTTTATTGGATTTCTGGCTTGTATAAGCTCTGAGGATGTAGTATTTCAGTACGCAGGGTATTTGAGCGTGTTGAATTATTTGGATAATGATTTCTACAAGGCCATTGGCAGGGACACAGAGAAATATCTGGCCCAGGAAAGAATACTGACACAGGTGTCAGTGGATAATGTATACGTGACTCAGGACGAGTGGGACAGAATCAATGCAAAGGCAGTGATTGATACGGAGACGGTGGATGAGGTGTCAGATACCTTTACTGATACTACCCTGAAGGTAAATGGGGTAGCAGATGGTATGCTCAGCTATAACCGAGTGGTGCGGCTGCTTTTGCAATGGTATGATAGCCAGGGATTTTTTGAGGAGTAATAGGAAATAAGACTTGTTTTTGGGAAAATTAAGAAAAAAGTGAAAAAAGCTGTTGACATTTTTGGAGACCATGTGTAAAATAGCTTTTGTTGTGACAGAGGAGAAATATTGAAACATCTGTAAGCAATCCCATCACATAATCAAAGATTATGTGATGAACGTTGACTTGACAATGCAAGTCAACGTAGCTGCCTACCAATCAAAGCTCTTACGAAAGTAAACTTTCGACGAGCTTTAATCGCTAGTCAGGTATTGCTTGCGCAGCAAGCCTATGCGCCCAGATAGCTCAG
>JAFTXD010000004.1 GCA_017461775.1 Lachnospiraceae bacterium | reverse complement strand
CGTATACATATCCATCCTCGTTTACGATGTCCACATATACTCTGGTATTCTCCAATGCGTATTTGCACACATTGTTGAAAAGATTCTCCATGACACGCCACATACGTCTGGAATCGGCGTAGATGGCACTGCTCTCGCCCTCGCTGCCCATCTCAATCTGCAGATTTTTCTCTTCAAACTTCTCATAGAATTCGCCGATGGCCTGCTTCACCAGCTCCTCCAGGTTCATAGGAGCCATTACAAGCTCTATATTTCCGGAGGATATCTTGGAAGCCTCCACCAAATCGTCGGTAAGCTGCTTCAATCTCTGAGCCTTTTCATCCAGCACTCTGATATATCCTGCCGCAGGCTCCTGGGTAATCTTTTCCCTCTTTAACAATCCGATATAATTGATAATGGAGGTCAGCGGCGTCTTAATATCATGGGACACATTGGTTATCAAATCCGCCTTCATGCGCTCATCCCGCATACTGGTCTCCACTGCCTTACGGATACCCTCACCGATATTGTTCACCCCATCTGCCAGAGCTTTGTTCTCTCCGTGCAATACGGAGCTGTCCAGTAATGCATCTGTTTCTCCGGCACGAATGGAGGCAATGCCCTCCAGAATATCGTTTCGCTCAGAGGAATTGCGGAACAGCCATACGCCCACCAAAGCATCCAACACCAGCAGTCCGCCCAGAATTCCCATGGAAATGCGATTATCATACTTTCCGGCGTACATATTGTTACCTACCCAGAAAGCGCCCACCACATTCAATATCAAAAAGAGATTGTAGGGAATCAGAGTTCGGATGGTTGCATGCCTGTTCTGTGTAATCTTCTTGGCCATACTCATAATAAAGCTACAGATAAAATAACAGAAACTGCACTTCAAGATATTTCTGCAACGCACCCTGCGGATAAAGCTGTACCACAAGGTACACACCACCGCACTGACATACATACCAAAGGCACCAAAAATCAGCATGGAAGACATCTTCATGGTGGAAATTCCCTTTGCCCACTCACTATACTGGAAAAACAGGTTATACTCCACCAGCTCCTGTAGATACACATAGAATCTATAACCGCCATAGCCGGCGATAATTGCCAGTACCAGTGCCAGCTCTGTAGGCGTCTTATCAATGGTTCTTAAATAACGCTCACCCGTATCCATATATCTTCCGGTGGTACCGGTAATATATATCCACAACGCAAACCATACCAGAGAAAGCAATGCAATGACTATGATATACTGCCAGACTCTGGGTACAATGCTCTCATGGATACGGTTAGCATAGGAAAAGGAGTCCGTTTCAATATCAAAATTGGTATCCACACCAATCCAGATTTTCGTATTCTCCGGGAGAGCATAATCATAATCACTTACTCTTTCAAACATCTCCTCCAGTGTGATATCCGTATTGGTCTCAAAACGCATATCCCCTGGGGAATAAATGATATATGCCCCAAAATTGCGGAAATATACATTCTGCTCAATAGCATTGGCACTTGCCAGCTCCGCAGGCATATTGGAGTAGAACTTCTCTCCTTCCTCCGTCCGTGTCCGTATGACATACTCTACATTACTGTTTCCTGCCAGATATACATCATTACGATTCATATACTGGTCGTAATTATAGGTCAGTCCTTCAATTGCCTGATGCACATTGTTTTCCAGCAGACTGTATTCAATCCAGTCCTTTGCCACCGCCGCCAGATTCTGGTCCTCCGCAGTGGTATAACGATTGCTCAGCATACTTAGCGTTACAATATGATTTCCGTTTTCCTCAATGACGGAAACTGTCTTACCGGTATGAATACGCATCTGGTCAATTACATAATTGAAAATCTGGTCAATAATTGCCTCATCCTGTAGCTGCTCTTCAATAATGATTGCGTTGATATCCACTTCCGTCCCGGTATCCGCCTGCTCCTCTACTACGCCTTCCTCCGGCAGAATATCCATTTCCACAGCTTCCGGAACTACCGATTCTTCTACGACAGGTTCTTCCTCCTTTTTCGAGAAATCCAGCTCCGTATAATTCTCACCTAAGATGGAATTCATACGAACCAGGGATTCATCCCCAAAATACGTTAAAAAGGCTCGTTTACTGTCAAAACGCACATCCTTATATTCCACGCCGTACTTTCCCCAGCGTACCAAATCCTCCAGAGTATATACCGCCGTGGTCTTACATTTACTGCCGGAACCCTTCAGATTTACATAAGAGGTGACATCGATTTGTTTTTCACCATCAAACTCTCCGTCCGTCTCCATTTGCTCCTTAATAACCGCTAGTCTGGTGATATCATCCACGGTGTTGTAAAACATCTCCTTGAAAATGGAGGATTCTACAAAACCGTCCGTGGAACGAAGAGGGGAAATATAATAACCGACCCTCTCCCCATACATATTTTCCACCAGAATATAAGAATTCAGTATTACCACGGAAACGATAAGTGCAATAAAAAAGGCCACTGCCATCTGGATACATTCCAGCAAAATATGTTTAATTGGTCTTTCTTTCATTCTCAATTCCTTCTGATTATTGCTTTTCCACTTTATATCCCACACCCCATACTACCTTTAAGTACTTTGGTTCTCTGGGATTAATCTCAATCTTTTCCCGAATATGTCTGATATGCACAGCCACCGTATTGTCCGCACCGATGGCATCCTCATTCCAGATATTTTCATAAATCTGATTGATACTGAACACTCGTCCCTGGTTCTTTACAAGAAGGAGCAGAATATTGTATTCAATGGGTGTCAGTTTCACCGATTCTCCATCCACAGATACCTCCTTGGTATCATCGTTCATCACAAGACCGCCTACGGTATAAACATTACCGGCCTCCTCACTTGTCAGATTCCCCAGCGAGGTATATCTGCGCAGGTTGGACTTCACTCTTGCCACCAGCTCCAGTGTATTAAAATGCTTGGTCACATAATCATCCGCCCCGATATTCAGTCCTAAAATCTTATCCGTATCCTCGGATTTTGCGGACAAAATAATGATGGGAATACTACTGGTCTCCCGGATTTTCAGCGTAGCACGGATTCCATCCAGCTTGGGCATCATCACATCAATCACCAGCAGATGTATCTCCTCCTTTGCCAGTACCTTTAAAGCCTGTTCCCCATCATAAGCCTTAAATACCTGAAATCCCTCCTGACTTAAATATATATCAATGGCTTCTACGATTTCCTTATCATCATCGCATACTAAAATATTATTGGTCATGTATCTCTCCCCTTTGCCTTTTTTCGTAATTAAACCACAATATCCTTAAATATAAACCACAAATTTTATTAAGATTTTCCTAACATTAAGAATGCCCCCAGATTCCCCCTCTGTCCATGGCTTGCTCTGTGGGAAAATAAATAATCGCTGTTACAGCAGGTACATACATCCGTCACATCCAGATGTTCCGGCAAAATTCCAGTGCCAAGCAGTACCTCTTCATTGGCCCTCCATAAATCCAGCTGGTATTTCCCCGGCGCCTTCCCGGAAGAAAGCACCTCTTTATCCGCCCAGAAGCCTTCCTTGAAACGGACTGCCACCTCTTCACTGATTTCATAGCAGTCCCGGCAGATGGACGGTCCGATAGCTGCAATGATATCCCCCGGTCTGCAGCCAAAACGCTCTACCATGGCCTTCACCATATGCTCACCCATGCGCTCAACCGTGCCTCTCCAGCCGGAGTGTGCCAGACCAATTACTCTTTTTACAGGGTCCACGAAATAAAGTGGCACACAATCTGCGTAAAAGGTGGCAAGACACAGCTCTTCTACGTCTGTAATAAGTCCATCAATATCCTGATAATCCCTGGGGCGCACCACGCCCTTTCCAGCATCCTCTTTCGTCACATAACGGATATTCACCGTGTGAGTCTGGTCGGAGCACACCACATGCTCTGCATCCGTACCAAGCAGCCTGGATATCCGACGATAATTTTCCAGCACCGCTTCCTCCTCATCTCCCCGGGTAAAGCTCAGATTCATACTACTGTATATCCCCTTGCTCACACCACCCAAACGGGTGGTAAAAAGATGCCGGATTCCTTCCAGCTGTGAAAGCTTTGGAAATGTGAGATACTCCAGACACTGTCCTTCGTTACTTTCAAATTTGTTTTGCACCATTACCGGCTTATTTCTATCTGCTCTAATCATTATACACTGAATTTTTTAATTAACCTCTCTCCTAATAAATAATCCACATCCCGGCAGTCATTCTTGATTTTGTCCTTCACTTCTGCCTTAAGAGCCTCTGCAAAAGCCTGTTTTCTATCCAGAATGTCCTGCTTCAAAAGCTCTGTTTCCTTCTGCAGAACCTCTCTCTGACTGACAAAGGTATCGTACTCCTCCGTCACCTCCTGCAGCTGTTTTTCACAGCGCTGCTGGTCATTTTTATAATTAGTCAGCTCCCGCTGTGTCTTTAAAAAGGCCTGCCTCTGACTCTCATAGGCACTGTCGGAAAGCCCTGTTTTCGCAAGGGCTGTGCGGATTTCCTCACACTTTTTCTCCCTGTCTGCAATATGCTTGCTGATTTTCAAAGCCTCCGCCTTTTTCTGCTGCACCTTAAGCTCTGCCTCATTCATTCTCTGGGACAGTCCGTTCACCCGCTGCTGCTGGGTATCGTATTTTTGCTCTACCGGCACAAATTCCCGAAGAAACTCCTGATACAGCGCTCCGATAGAATAGTCACTTTCTTTCATAAGCTGTCTCAGCTTTTCACTTGACAAGGTCTCCTCTATCAACGGATTTTTACGTTCCATCCGGCATACACAAAGCCGCTTGTTCTTATTCTTTGAAGCAGTAAAATACAAGGTTCCCACATCTCTCTGTCCGGTACGGAAAGGCATCCTGTATTCCCCCTTCTTTTTTTCCGCCAGTGCTGCCGGGTCCTTTGCCTCACTGAGCTCTAAAAGGCGCTGCTCTATCCTCTCGAAATCCTCATAGGAAAACTGATTTACCGCCATGGCAAATACCTCTTCCCTAATCTCCAATTTTGAAAAGCTCTTTTCCCATCTGCGCCTTAGCTTTTCCTTTTCCCATCCCTCTCTTACTTCCGTCATATCTGCCAAAAGTAGCTTTGTGACAGCATCCGAGGTACGCTCCTTTAAAGCACGCAAGGTATGGTAAATTAAAAGCTCTTCCTCATTTCTCTCCCTGTTTTCATCCTTCAGGGGCAGGGTCACACTCCCGCCTCCCGGGGAAAAATTCTCTCCCAGATTACTTCCGGAAAGCCATACCAGATGAGCCAGCTGCCAATGAATCACCTTACAGGACACCATATATCCCCAGAAGGGTACAAAAATAAGGCAGCCAAGGGCAATCACTATCTTGAATTCGCTGTGAAAGCACCAGAAAATCACAGCTACCGCACACACAAAGAAGGACACAATAAGCCCCAGAAGGATACACATCTTCTCATCCATCCTTCTTTTCAGAAGATAGTTCTTGCAGATATAATCCTTCTTTTCCAGTATGGACAGCCCCTTTTGCTCCTCCTTAGAGTATAGACCGGATACCACCTTGGTAATCTCTGCCGAAAGCCGGTCCTCGGACCTTGCACCGGAATGCCCGATATAGCGCATTTTGGTCTTCACCTGCTTTATCAGCTCTATTTCCAAGGCTTCCTTCTCCCAAAGCATGTATTCCTCGTATTTCATTTCATAACGCATTTTCCAGCTATACACCTGCGGCAGCTTCATATCCTTCTTAAAAAGACGCAGGACAAAGCGGCACAGCCACATCAGGGCAAAATAAATATACCGCATCATCAGCTTCAGCAACACGGATATCTTATGCATCTTAAAATCACAGAGCTGCTTTGCCAGCTCACTTTTTTCCACCTTACGGATACCATCAACTATATTTGCCATATCAGCCCCTGCTCCCTTGTGCTGTTGTGGATAAGTTTATCTGTAATGATAAGGGAAAGCGTTCTTTATCCACTTTATCTCTTCCCCTGCTACGGAAACCACATCGTAACGAATGGCCGTACTTAAGGGCAATTTATGCACGCACCGGTAATAATCCGAAACCTTACAAATCTGTCTCTGTTTCGCAGGGCTTACCGCTTCCTCCGGGTAACCCATTTTTACCGTGCTTCGATATTTCACTTCAAAGAAAACAAGGTATCCCTCATGTCTGCCGATAATATCGATTTCGCCACTGCGATTTCTAAAGTTCCGTTCCATGATTTGTACACCTTGCTTTTCTAAAAATGCAGCCGCACTTACCTCTGCGACACGTCCCACTTCTCTTTTGTTCAATTGATAACCCCTATTTTTTCATTTTCCCCTTGATTTTGTCCATAGCATCTACGAATACTAAAATTTCCGCCACTACCTCATACAGCTCCGGCGGTATCATATCCCCGATTTCCAGGCGGGATAAGGTATCCGCCAGCTTATCGTCCCGATGAATGGGGACATCCACCTCTTTTGCCTTCTCCAGAATTTTTTCCGCCAGATATCCCTTACCGGAGGCAATGACCTTGGGGGCATCCTCATCGGGGTCATAGCTTAAGGCTATGGCCTGTTTTGCTCTTGTATCTTTTTCCATGTAAGTCCCTTTCCCATTAGCCGGCCTATGCACGCACGTCAAAGGAATCCGTAGAGAGCATCGGTATATTGGAGTTGGTTTTCAAAAGCTCCCTCATACAGCTGTTTTCCTGCTGCTCTCCGCTGTTTCGTACAGAAGCTGTTATCGTAGTATCATAGCCCCTGCTCTTCAATCGCTCCGTCAGTATGTGGATATTGTCATTAATGAAGTCCAGCAGTTCCTCATCCTTTAGATAAAACTGGGTGGAAACCTTCTCATGCTGCATAGCCACATACACATCCACCGGCCCTAAATGATCCATATCCAGATGGAGCAGCGCACTTACCTCCCCCTCCTCACTGGACAGGCGCTTTTTGTTGGAGTAGACGTACAGCTCTCCATGGGCCTCACTGCCCGCCATTTTCAGCGGAAGCTGAATGTAGGCATACATCTGATTTATCTGATTAAGAAAGTTCACATTCTGATTCATCTGGGTCACAGTCTTACCAAAGCTGCTTTCTAACAGAGAGCTTTTATCCAATGTCTCACTGACTGCCTGCAGCTGTTTTCCCAGCTTGCTGTACAACTCCTTTATTTTCTCTCCCGTAGTCTCCTCCGGGGATACCATGAATTCCTGCTTTAAATAATCCTTTAATGCAACCGTAAACCGCTCGTCGGAAAGAAGCTCCTTCATCGGTAACTCAGTGCCCCCATTTTGCAGCTTCAAAAGGTTCCCCACAAGCTCCCTGCTGCTTCCGCTCTTTGCCAGAAGGGAAGTGATTTCCCCCTCCTTTGGCACCAGGGTACCCTCCTCCCGGATAAGTACCGTCCCTTCCTCACTCTGGGGCAGCGCGTTCAGCACGGCCTTAAGTAACCCACCTGCCACATCGTTTTTTCCTTCTGCGGACAAGAAATCCAGCGTCTGTAACAGTTCTGTATGAAACTGCTCCAAGCCACCTATCAGCTGGTGCGTCATATTTTTATAATTCCCCAGCTGCTCCAGATTTTCCGGATTTACAGGAAGCTGTAATTTATGCAAATCCACAATATTTAAGAGCTGCTGCCCCCCATGCTGGGTCACCTGCTGGTACATCTGGGAAAGAGAATCCTTATCGATGGGCATTCCTTCCCGCATAAGTGTTCCGGTCAATGCCAGCGTGGCCTCCGTCACTGGGATATTTGCCTGCTCCAGAGCGAGAGCCGCCGTTTTTTCCATCCCCATATTCTCATACAGTGGGCTTAAAAACAGGGTACTTCCATTGTTTTTCACCTGAAACAGTATGTTTTTCCCCAAAGGTAGCGCCATACTCTGCTCCAGCTTGGCAGATATGGCTACCTGATTACCATTTTGACTTATCAAAAGCTTCAGCAGATCGCCGGATATATCCGTAAGCTCCCCCGAAATCACTTGTCCCGGGGTAAGGGCCTGAATGAACTGCTGAATCATCTGCGCATTGGAGGATGCTGTATTCTCACTGCCTGACACAGAGATTGTATTCTGATTTACAAAGGATTTTAAAATATCCGCCAGCTGCATACCGCTCCTCCTTATCTATTGTGATTATACGAAATTTTTAATAAAACTCTTCCGGTGAATGGGGGTGGCACCGTACTTTTTCAATGCCTCAATATGTGTTTGGCTTCCATAGCCCTTATTCCCTGCAAAATCGTACTGGGGAAATACCTTGTCATACTCCACCATCAGACGGTCTCTCGTCACCTTGGCAATAATACTTGCGGCACCGATGGAAAGACTCTTGGCATCTCCCTTAATAATGGGAACCTGCTTCAAGCTGGAAGAAAGCCCCGGAATGGTGACCGCATCATTTAGCAAAATATCCGGTGTCACCGACAAATTTCCGATAGCTGCCCTCATGGCCTCATAGGTTGCCTGCAAAATATTGATTTCATCAATTCTCTCCGGAGAAGCATAGCCGATACCACAGCTGATAGCCTTCTCCATAATGACATCATACAGCTCTTCTCTCTTTTTTTCGGTCAATTTCTTGGAATCATTTATGTACAGAATGTCACTATTTTTCGGCAAAACCACCGCACCGGCAACCACCGGTCCGGCCAAGGGGCCTCTTCCCACCTCATCGATTCCGCAAATATAGCTATAAGCCGCGTATTCCCTCTCATAGGCCTGCAAATCATAGATACGCTGCTTCTCCTTTTCGTAAGCTTCAAAACGCTTTTTTGCGGCAATAATGAGCTTCTGT
>JAFTXD010000040.1 GCA_017461775.1 Lachnospiraceae bacterium | reverse complement strand
GAAAAAAGAGAAGGAAAGAGAAAGAAGAAATTTTTGAACTTTAAGGGTATGAGTATTGAAGAGCGTATTATAAAAGCGTTTAATATCATCATTTTAATTTCTTCAGTAGGTACCGTGGTTGGTATCCTTTCCATGCTTGTGGTTATGGCAAACTTTAAGAAGGCCATGAACAATTATGCGCTGCCACAGGGTGACATTGCATTGTTTATGAATGAATACGCAGAGTGCCGTTCTAATATGCGTGGTATTATCGGTTACGAGGACCAGGAAGAGATTGATTTGCTGGTTGGGAAGCATACTACCCGCGTGGATAATACATATGCCCGTCTGGAAGCAATAGAAAAAACCATGATTACCAAAGAGGGTAAAGAGGCTTATGCAAAGATTGAAGCTGCATTAGAAGCATATTTGGCGAAAGAAGCTGAAATTATTGCCATCGGTGCTACCACAGATCAGGAGCTTTGTCGTCAGGCACAGGAGATGGCTATCAAGGAGCTGACTCCTTTATATGAGGCGTTGGATACAGCTACGTTAGAGCTGATGAATGTTAATATTGAAAAAGAGCATGAGATGGAGGCTATCTGTTCTGCTTTGGAAATTGGTGCCATTGTATTAATGGTTGTACTGCTTATTGTGGCAGCAACAATTTCCAAGAGAATCGCTCATGTGATTTCTAAGGGAATTTCCAAGCCACTGGCAGAGCTGGAGGAGAGATTTGCTTCCTTCGCAGAGGGTGATATTTCCACACCGTTCCCAACCTCCAATGCCCAGGACGAGATTGCAGGACTGATGAATACTTCCCATGCTATGTCCGAGAAGCTCCAGCAGATTATCTTTGATGTGGAGAAGATTTGTGAGGAGATGAGTAAGGGTAACTTCATCGTAGATACCCAATGTGAGCAGGCATATGTGGGTGATTTGGAGAAATTGTTAGTATCCTTAAGAGAAATGAATACCAATGTAAGCAGGGCTTTAAGAGACGTAGAGGAAGTGGCAGAGCAGGTTAACTCCGGTGCAACCAATCTGGCAGAGGCGGCACAGAGCCTTGCAGAGGGTGCCACCGACCAGGCGGCGTCCGTACAAGAAATGCTGGCTACCATGAATACAGTTTCCGATGGTCTTAGAGATACGGTGGCAAGCGTAGACGAGGCTTATCAGCAGGCGATGAAGTGTGCAGAGGATGCGCAGCTTAGCCACAAAGAAATGGGCAACATGGTGGATTCCATGAATCGTATCAGTGTTACTTCTAAGAAGATTGAGAATATTATCGCAGAAATCGAAAGTATTGCCAGCCAGACCAATTTACTTTCTCTGAATGCTTCCATCGAGGCGGCAAGAGCAGGTGAAGCAGGCCGAGGCTTTGCAGTAGTAGCGGATGAAATCCGTAACCTGGCAGACCAGAGTGCGAAGTCAGCAGTAGATACCAGAGAACTGGTAAGCAATACCTTGTATGAAATCGAAGAAGGAAGCAGGATTGCGTATAGAACTGCAGACGTGTTAGACGGAGTGGTAGATGCCATTCAGAAGATTGCAGAGTCTGCGAAAGATTTATCTGAGAGCTCACAGGTACAGGCAGAGGCAGTGGAGCAGGCAGATCAGGGTATCGCTCGAATTTCCGAGGTGGTACAGTCCAATTCCGCAGCAGCTGAAGAATCCTCTGCAACCAGCGAGGAGCTTTCCGCACAGGCGATGACCATGCATGATTTGGTGGCCAGATTCCAGTTAAAACAGTAAATATTGAAATGAAGGTCAATTCCTAAGTGCGAAGGGAATTGACCTTTTTAATTAAAAATCCAAATACATTATCAGACAATTATTGCAGAAAAAAAGACAAAGTGCTACAATATGATTCAAGAGTAAAAGTAATTGTATGAGGGGAAATACGATTGTAAAGGAGATAGGGTATGAGAAAGAGTTTGGGAAGAAAAACCATTACCTTGGTAGCTATTATGGGGTTATTTCTGGTATTGGCGGTTTTTTTGAACTTGTCTGCTTGGAACATTATGAGCGAGTTTAATGCGAAAATTGCAGACTATGTGCACCAGTATGAGGAACTGGTACATAATAATGATTTACAGGGGCTGGCAGAGCTGGAGAGTAGTATTGAATATGAGCTGGAGCACAGTATTATTAAAATTGATGGTACCGTAGCTTTTGACTACATATTATTGGCCGTCAGTGTTATTTTCATGTTGTTTGTTATTATCATTGTACACATATCCATTGCAAAGCCGGCAAAGAGTGCCAGCGCACATATGGGACGGATTGTGGGTAAGATTATGGAAAACAAGGGGGATCTTACCGAGCGTATAGAGGTAAAGAGCAAGGATGAAATTTCCCAGCTGGTAGATGGAATCAATGGATTTATCGCTGCGCTGCAGCGTCTGATTACGGATATGCAGCGTAATTCCGATAGACTGATGGAAACTGCGGGGGAAGTTTCTGACAAGGTGCTAGAGTCAAATAAGAGTGCGCTGAATATTTCTTCGGCAACAGAAGAGCTGGCGGCAAGTATGGAAGAGGTCAATGCGACCATGGATCAGATTGCCGGCGGAAGCCATGACATTTTAGAGCGTGTGCAGAAGATGAACGACAGCGCAGATACCGGAAATGAAACGGTGGAGGGTATTAAGTCCCGTGCCGTGGTAATGCAGAAGGAAACCTTAGAGAGTAAGGATAAGGCGGTAAAGGTTCTGCGGGAAATCGGAGAAGATGTTCAGACCGCTGTGGCAGAAAGTAAGAGTGTGGACCAGATTAATCAGCTTACCGGAAATATATTAAGTATTGCCAGTCAGACTAATTTGCTGGCACTCAATGCTTCTATTGAAGCTGCGAGAGCAGGAGAGGCGGGCAAGGGCTTTGCGGTGGTTGCAGAAGAAATCCGTGCCTTAGCGGAAAATAGTAGTAAGACAGCCAATGATATTCAGGACATCAGTAGATTTGTTACTGAGGCGGTGGGAAGACTTGCCCAGAGTTCTGCCAAAATGTTAGAATTTATCGGAAAAGATGTTGTGAAGGATTACGATGCTTTTGTTGAAATTGTGAATAAATATGAAGAGGATGCGGAGCTTATGAGTCGTATTCTGGGAGAATTTGCAGCAGAGGCTGCCACCATCAATATTACCATGCAGGGTATGAATGATGGCATTGAAGGCGTATCCACTACTGTTGGAGAAAGTGCAAGAGCGGTGTCCAGCGTGGCGGAGGATGCATCTGTATTGGTACAGGCCATGTCCCATATTCAGGAGGTAACACAGGAAACTTTGGCTATTTCAGAGGATCTGCAGAGCGAGTCTCAGAAGTTTGAAAAAGTATAAGATGAGCTATACTTCGCATAAGACCAATTGCCTATATGGTAATTGGTCTTTTTTTGTCGCATGTTGCGTGAATAATATGGTAGAATAGTTGTGTGAAATTTGATATAATCAAAAGTAGTTTGGTTTTTACCACCCATAGACAAGCTTTGGAGAAAAGTAAATATGAAAAAACATATTAAGTTGAAAGGTAGAATAAAAACATATTTGAATTTTACGCTGTATCTGGGAGCACTGCTGTGTGCAGTGGATCTGGCGGTGGCCATGGTGGATTTGGCAGCAGGCGGAATCGTAGCATGCTTTACTATCTTTTATTTTGCGATTACCTTATCCTTATATTTTTATAATAAACCGGTGATTATGAATGAGCTCATCAGCTTTGCTACGGAGTACGGACAGATTCAGAGAAGACTTCTTAGGGATTTGGAGATTCCTTATGCACTGCTGGACGATACCGGTAAGGTTATTTGGACCAATACCGCTTTTGAGGCAGTGGTGCATCAGCCTAAGGGCTACAATAAGTCCATTACCTCATTATTTCCTACCATTACCAGAGATAAGCTTCCGGACGATTCAGAAACCTTTGAGGCACAGTATCAGCTGGAATATGAAGGCAGTGAATATGTGGCCAAGTTTAAGAAGATTTCCTTAAAGGAAATGGCTGAGCACAGCGATATGATTGACGCAGGGGACTATAACGGATACCTGATTGCGGTATATCTTTTTGATGAAACAGCGTTACATATTGCACTGAAGGAAGTGGATGACCAGTCATTGGCTGTGGGCATGATTTACCTGGACAACTATGACGAAGCGCTGGAAAGCGTGGAAGAGGTACGCCGTTCTCTGCTGGTGGCCTTGATTGAGCGTAAGATTAACAAGTATATTTCTGCCATTGACGGAATTGCTAAGAAGCTGGAGAAGGACAAGTATCTGATTATTCTTCGTAAAAAAGCTGTTGCGGAATTAAAGGAAAATCGTTTTGATTTACTGGAAGAGGTAAAGACGGTAAATATCGGTAACGAGATGGCGGTGACCAGCAGTATCGGTATCGGTCTGGATGGTCTGACCTATGCCCAGAACTACGAATTTGCCCGCAATGCCATCGATTTGGCACTGGGGCGTGGTGGTGACCAGGCAGTTATCAAGACACCGGAGAGCATCACTTACTATGGCGGAAAGAGCCAGCAGGTGGAGAAGAATACCCGTGTAAAGGCTCGTGTAAAGGCTCACGCCTTAAGAGAAATTATTACTGCCAAGGACCGTGTAATCGTAATGGGACACCGCATTGCGGATGTGGACAGCTTTGGTGCGGCAGTGGGTATTTATCGTATTGCACAGGCACTGGAGCGTAAAGCGCATATTGTGCTGAATGATGTGACCACTTCGGTGCAGCCTTTGGTGGATTTGTTTGAGAACAATCCGGAATATGATGAAGATATGATTCTGACCAGTCAGGAAGCTATCGATTTGGCGGGCAATAATACGGTACTGGTAGTAGTGGATGTGAATAAACCGTCCATTACCGAGTGTCCGGAGCTTTTAAAGGTGTGTAAGTCCGTGGTAGTTCTGGATCATCACAGACAGGGTACGGAGACTATTGAGAATGCTACTCTTTCCTATGTGGAGCCCTATGCATCCTCCGCATGTGAGATGGTTTCTGAGATTTTGCAGTACACCTATGATAATATTAAGATCCGCAGTGAAGAAGCGGATTGTATGTTCTCCGGTATTATGATTGATACCAACAATTTCATGAGTA
Organism: Lachnospiraceae bacterium; assembly: GCA_017461775.1. Classification (GTDB taxonomy): domain Bacteria; phylum Bacillota; class Clostridia; order Lachnospirales; family Lachnospiraceae; genus Acetatifactor. The sequence continues at coordinate 5,539 of JAFTXD010000040.1, read as the reverse complement.
AGACCGGTGTGAGAACCTTTGAAGCAGCTGCATTCCTGCGCCGAAACGGTGCGGACGTAACCAGAGTACGTAAGCTCTTCCGTGAGGATGCCACAGAGTATAAGGCTAAGGCGGATGCAGTAAGCCAGGCAGATATTTATCGGCAGCATTTTGCAATCTCCATATGTAATGGAGATGATTTATACAGCCCTACCATCGTGGGCGCCCAGGCGGCCAATGAGCTTTTGAATATCCGCGGTATTAAGGCCAGCTTCGTGCTGACGGATTATCAAGGAAAGATATATGTCAGTGCCCGTTCTATCGACGAGGTAAATGTGCAGATTATTATGGAACGCATGGGCGGCGGCGGTCATATGACCATGGCAGGCTGTCAGATGGACAATACCGGTCTTATCGAAGCCATCGGTATCTTGAAGCATACCATCGATACCATGCTGGACAATGGAGAAATTTAAGAGAAACAGGAGTTATACAACATGAAAATTATTTTATTACAGGACGAGAAGAAATTAGGTAAAAAGGGAGAAATCATCGAGGCAAGTGAGGGATATGCAAGAAATTACATCCTTCCTAAGAAAATCGGTGTGGAAGCTACTCCTAAGAATTTGAATGACTTGAAACTGCAGAAGGCTAACGATGCCAAGATTGCTCAGGAGCAGTTGGATGCAGCTAAGGCTCTTGCAGAGAAGATTGCAGAGCTTCAGGTAGTAGTGAAGATGAAGGCCGGTGAGGGCGGAAAGGCCTTCGGAAGCGTATCTTCCAAGGAAATCGTAACGGCTTTTAAGGAGCAGCACGGCATTGAGCTGGATAAGAAAAAAGTGATTCTGGCAGATTCTCTTAAGAATTTCGGAAACTATGAGGTATCTGTAAAGCTTCACCCACAGGTGGTTGGAAAGTTTACAGTAAAGGTTACTGAGAGCTAAGAGGTCTGTTATGGATGTAAATGAAACAGTTCTGAAAAGGATACTGCCACACTCTCTGGAGGCGGAGGGTTGTGTGATTGGTTCTATGATTATGGACCGGGAAGCCATTGTGGTGGCATCGGAAATTATCTATGGAGATGATTTCTACAATAAGCAGTACGGTATCCTTTTTGACACAATGGTTGAACTGAATAATAAGGGATTTCCTGTGGATTTGGTTACCCTGCAGGATAAGCTGAAGGAGAAGGATGTACCACCGGAGGTCAGCAGTCTGGAGTTTATCAGAGATTTGATTACGGCGGTGCCTACCTCGGCAAATATTAAGTATTATGCTAATATCGTGGCAGAAAAGTCCACCCTTCGGAAGATGATTCGCCTTAATGAGGAGATTGCCAATAATTGTTACACTGGAAAAGAGGAGCTGGAGGTCATCATGGAGGAAGCGGAGAAGCGTATTTTCCAGCTGACCCAGCGCCGTAATACGGAGGATTTTACTCCTATCCGTCAGGTAGTTATGAATGCCATGGACCGTATTGAGTCAGCTTCCCGGAATGCAGGAAGCGTTACCGGTATCCCTACCGGGTTCCTTGATTTGGATTATCGTACCGCAGGCCTGCAGCCTTCGGATTTGATACTTATCGCAGCCCGTCCTTCCATGGGTAAGACGGCGTTTGTACTGAACATTGCCCAGCACATTGCTTTTCGTCAGAACAAGACGGTAGCTATCTTTTCTTTGGAAATGAGTAAGGAGCAGCTGGTAAACCGTATGTTTTCCTTGGAGTCCAACGTAGATGCCCAGGTGCTTCGTACCGGACAGTTAAACGATGAGGAGTGGGGAAAGTTGATTGAAAGTGCAGGTGTTATTGGGAAGTCCAACTTATTTATTGATGATACACCGGGTATTTCCATTGCGGATTTGCGTACCAAATGCAGAAAGCTGAAAATGGAGCATAATCTGTCCATTATTATGATTGACTACCTACAGCTCATGTCGGGAAGTGTTCGTTCGGAGTCCAGACAGCAGGAAATTTCCGATATTTCCCGTTCCTTAAAGGGACTGGCAAGAGAGTTGAATGTACCGGTTATTGCCCTGTCCCAGCTCTCCCGTGCGGTAGAGCAGAGACCTGACCATCGCCCCATGATGTCCGACCTTCGTGAATCCGGAGCGATTGAGCAGGATGCGGACGTGGTAATGTTTATTTACCGTGATGATTACTACAATCACGACACGGATAAAAAGGGTGTTTCTGAGATTATCATCGCTAAGCAGAGAAACGGTCCAATCGGAACCGTGGAGCTGGCATGGTTACCGAAGTACACCAAGTTCGCAAACTTGGATAAGCAGCGAGAGTAAGCATTTTGTATGAAAAGAGCGGGCACAAGCTTGCTTGTAAGAACACTCTTTTCATACAAAATATTTGGCGAATGCTTCTCGTTGCGTAGTGTGCATGAAAAGCAAAAGGAAAGCCGCGAAGCGGCGGTTTTGCGAATGGCGCTCATTGCGAAGATAATAAGTATATGACCTTACGAAAGAGAATGATGCAAAAGCATGGTTCTCTTTCTTTTTATTTATGGAAAGGTATGTGATGGAGGTTTATATGGAGCAATATTACTTGATTTCAGATGCTGCAAAAGAGGTAAATGTGGAGACACATGTGCTGAGGTACTGGGAGGAGGAATTGGCGCTCCCTATCAAGAGAAATGATTTGGGACACCGCTATTATACGGAGGAGGATGTGGAATGCTTTAGGCAGATTAAGACCATGAAGGAGAGGGGATTGCAGTTGAAGGCGATTAAGGTAATCTTGAAGGATGGCACACTGACCATGTTGGAGGAGGGAAAACAGGAATTTGGTCTCTCGGAGGATAAACAGAGCTATGAGCTCGTAAAAGAGTCTTCTGAGGACAAAACCAAGCGAATGCAGTATTTGCTGCAGGAGATGCTAAAGGACGCTGTACGGGCAAATAACGAGGCCCTGGTGCAGGATATCAAGGAGGCTGTGATTAAAGAACTGGATTACCAATTCCGTGCCAGAGAAGAGCATGAGGAGGAAATGGAACGCAGATGGGAGCAGCGCAGTGAAGAGCATTACAAACGCATCGATGAGCTGCTTCGCAAAAAAACAAAGAAAAAGCTGGCCTTTCCCAAAAAAGCGCCAAAATAAAAGGGAGAATGCGGATGCATTCTCCCAATTGTTTTTTTACAGAAAACAATTTATTAAGCCTGCTCGATAGTTCCTACAGGGCACTGTCCTGCGCAAGAACCGCAGTCGATACACTTATCTGCATCGATTTCGAACTTTCCGTCGCCCATGCTGATAGCGCCAACAGGACACTGAGCTTCACAAGCACCACATGCTACACATGCATCACCAATAACAAATGCCATAATAATTTCCTCCTAGAATAAATAAATTTGTAAGTTGTGAGTTTGATATAAATTTATCAATATCTTATGTTCATTGTATTACAAGAACGGGCTTACGTCAAGAGTTTTTGGGGCTTATTTCATTAATCCCAGTTCTTTACGGATGGTACGGATTCCTTCCAGAACCACCTTTTTTTTCTCGATAGCTACATCCTTTGACATGGCAGGAACACCCTTTAGCTTGTATTCCAATCCCAATTTCTTGTACTTTACTTCGCCCATAGTATGGTAGGGCAATATATCCAAGACCTTAATGTTGGTAAAACGTCCGATGTGATATCCCAGATCAAACAGATATTTATCATCATCCGTGATGCCAGGCACTACTACATGGCGAATCCACATGTCTATTTTTTTCTCGTTCAAGTATGCCGCAAATTTCAAAATATTCTCATTGGGCTGGGCAGTCAGCTCCTTGTGCTTTACCGGATCAATATGCTTGATATCCAGCATAACCAGGTCGGTAAGGGGCAGCAGCTTGTCCAGCTTCTCCATCCATGCCGTATTGTCCGCATTAAATGCGATACCTGAGGTATCGATACAGGTATGAATATTTTTCTGCTTTGCGAGAGTGAATAAATCAATCAGAAAGTCCATCTGCATCAGCGGCTCGCCACCGGTAACAGTGATGCCTCCATCCTTGTAAAAGGCTTTATTTCTTTCGTATTGTTCGATTAAATATTCCGGCTCCATCAGAGTGCCGCCGTTCATCTCCCAGGTATCCGGGTTGTGGCAATAGGCACAGCGCATGGGACATCCCTGTACAAAAATAACATAACGTACACCGTGTCCGTCTACGGAGCCAAAGCTTTCTACAGAATGAATTCTTCCCTGAGTCATAAAAGTGTCCTTTCTTTGAAAAATAGCCCCCGGCAAGAATCTTGCCGGGGGCAGCTTAATAGTCTACCTTAAGCTTAGTTTACGCTCTCATGGAAAGTACGAGAGATAACGTCAGCCTGCTGTTCCGGAGTTAACTTGATGAAGTTAACAGCGTATCCGGATACACGGATGGTAAGCTGAGGATAGTTTTCAGGATGAGCCTGAGCATCTAATAAAGTTTCTCTATTTAATACGTTTACATTAAGATGGAAGCCACCCTTGGTAACATAACCATCAAGTAAGTTTACAAGGTTATCAACCTGTGCTGCATTTACTGCCATGTTTTTGTCCTCCTAAATTATTATTTGAAATCATCCAAGCCTTCGTGCAGAGTTGGAACACTACAAGCCAGTGGCGTGCGTGAGCAATCGCTACAGCCCATAGTCTGGACATCCTTGGATTTTTTTGTATTAGCATCAAATTCCACATTTACATGGCCGACACCCTGTGTCATACCACTGTCCAGCATTTTTACTAAATCCTCAATCATCTTTTCGTTGTCCATGGGTTCCACCTCCTTACAAAAGTTCATGGATTAGTTGTTTAAATCGATCTCAAGATCTCCAGCGAAGATCTGATCTTCCTTACCAAGAGCACCAGGAATGATGGTGAAGGTATTGGAGATACCGTCCTGAGCATCCTTGAATGGAAGCTTAGCTACAGAAGATAAGGAAGCTACAGCACCGTGAGTATCGCGGCCGTGCATTGGGTTAGCACCAGGAGCGAAAGGCTGTCCCTTCTTACGTCCGTCAGGAGTGTTACCGGTAGCCTTACCATAGGTTACGTTAGAGGTAATGGTAAGAATAGAGGTTGTAGGGATACCATTTCTGTAGGTATGATGTCTTCTGATAGCAGTCATAAACTTGGTTACAATATCGGTAGCGATGGTATCAACACGATCATCGTCGTTACCATACTTAGGGAAGTCACCGGTAGTCTTGAAGTCTACGATGATACCGTCTTCATCACGGATAACTTCAACCTTAGCATACTTAATAGCTGATAAAGAGTCAGCTACGATAGAAAGACCAGCTACACCAGTAGCGAAGTATCTCTTAACGTCTCTGTCATGAAGAGCCATCTCTGCTCTCTCATAGCAGTACTTGTCATGCATATAGTGAATGATGTTTAAGGTGTTAACGTAAACGTCTGCCTGCCACTCGATCATGTCGATGAACTTATCCATAACATCATCGTAGTCAAGAACGTCGCCAGCAACAGGACGATACTTAGGACCAACCTGCTTCTTGGTTACTTCGTCGATACCACCATTTAAAGCGTACAGTAAGCACTTAGCTAAGTTAGCACG
>JAFTXD010000039.1 GCA_017461775.1 Lachnospiraceae bacterium | reverse complement strand
GAACCTACGGATATACCGCCTTGGGTCCGCTGGCCGTGTAAACTATCAATATAACACAGATGGACACCGGTTAATTTCTTACGAATAGCAAAATGGCTTGCACTATCCTGACAGATATCATAAGTACTCCAATATGGAGTGTCCTGTAAAATCTTGTTCACAATTTCAAGCTCAGTACCTTCCAGTTTCAGAACCTCACCCGCTATTTGTTTTGTATATACACCTACAGGAGGTCTGGGTCTCCAGGAAATCATGGGCACCACACACTCATGGAACATACCATGCTCTGCCATCACCTTAATGTGCCTATTATATAACGGTCCCTCCATAGGCATATCAAAGGTGATTCCAAGTCCCTTTAAGTAATCCTTATCTTCCTCTCCGTCGTAAATGAAGGTATGCGTGAAATCCACCTTGGTCTTGTTATATCCTACGGACATGCGGATTACAAAAGGAAGCTTACTTTCCCCTGCTTCATTTACGTGGCTTCCGGTAAACTTTACGGTCACCAATAAAGGACCGGCATCCTCCAATTCCACCGAAGTAATGCTGCTTTCATAATGCTTATCCATTCTGGCAGTATTGCCATTTACCTTACAGGGCTCCTCTAGGATAAGCACTGCCTTAGCATTCTCTCCATAAGCCTTTCCGTCTCTTACAATCTTCTCAAACAAGTACTTTCCGCTCTTTGGCACCGTTACGCTGACTCTACCGCCACCAATCACATAATTATCTGCACTTTCAACGATGGTTACACCATCTACCACCTTCTTCTCAGCGGTAGGGAGAACCTCCATTCCATCCTTCAAAAGCTCTGTATCCGCTGTATGTGCGGTCCACGTCACACTCCCGTCCGGCCAATACGCAGTAATACGGCTCTGCATGGGAATTTCCTTACCATCGTTGCCGATACACCGGTATCCGGTTTCGGCCGTGCAGCTTCCCTTTTCCCACATGCATCCCCATGTTGCATATCCGTTCGGTTTTCCTCCCGTTAAATTATGTAACTTCATATGCAGTCCTCCTACTCTAGTTATCTATTTCCTTGGTCTTACTCTTCTGGCGTTCTCCCCAGAAATATTCTTCTCCCATATTGTCTACTTTCTCATCAAATATCAGATGCAATGCTCCCATCTGTATCTGGGGAATCATTTCTTGATATGCAGAATGCCAGCCTTCCCGATCTTCTTCCCATACCGGACGAGCCTGCAGATTGTGACAGGACAATATGGTAAAACGCACTTTCTGCAGCTTCTCCTTAGCAAACTCTGCTCTCTGGGAAAACAGTCCGTTTAAAAAACTTCCTCTCACAAGCTCTTCCCAAGCACCATCTATATAACCTTCTACCAGATAATCCTTCACACATCCCAGGTGCATGCGGTCTCGCTGTTCCGGCATATACAACAGCCCGGATATCCATGCTTCCTCCTTCAGCTCCATGGTGATAGTCACCGGGAAGCTCACACCCTTTATATGAAACGTCTTACCCGGATTAATTCGCCACAGGTCGGATAACTCTTCTGAATAATCTCTTCCTGCGCTGTCCACACAAGCAGCCCCTGATAAAGCATTCTGCGTTCCATATAATGGGAACAGATGTGCCTCGATCTGCTGCAACTGAATCTCCTGTAGCCAATCTCTGTTGTCATTGGTTACAGTCAAAGCATATTTCTCAATAGCTTTCCTAAAAGCAACAGCAGCCGGACGTCTTACAAAATCCCCTGATAAATCTGCACTGAGAAGTATCAGGTGTCCGCTCCCTACTCTGCCTTCCAGCAATAATGCCAAAGGAAGATTGCGGTTCCAATCATCCACTACCCTAACAATGGGTTGAAATCCTTCCGGTAATTTATCAATACAAAAGCCTCTTGCAGCCTCCAAAATCTCTTCCCACTGCCAGCCTCCATGATGCTCCGTTGCAAACGCTTCAAATATGGGATGCTTATCCTCAATGGATAGTCCCAGATTACGTCCCCAGTTTGGGCCCATCTGGGCATTCCAGAATGCATTTTTAATGGACGTGGGCGGGCACTCATAGTCCAGCTCCGTGAGCCTTGGTGTATATACCACGGTCTCGCCTCTATCCAATCTTTGTTTCACCTTTTCCCAATCGGACTCCCAGCACGTATACGAGGTATACTCCCCTGCATCCTCATATACGTACAAGTCCCAGTGGTTACAATACCCTTCTAATTGTAACTCTATGGTAAGACGATCGCTTCCGGTCGCCATATCCCCAAAGTCAAGCACCAGCTCCCCAAGCCCGGTATTCTCCCCCTGCTTCATAAAGCTAGGGGCCAGCACTCCGGCTTTTACAACTTTTTCGGTGGCAGTTTCATAGATGCGCCATGCCACTTGTCCGCTTTCGATATTCTTATCTCCGAAATTTGCTACTTCCACAGGTACCCTCACCTGCTCCTTGCTATGATATACATATTTCGGAAATCTGGTAAGGAGCACCACCGGCGATATAAACTCTCTGATTTCCTCCGGCGTAGCGTAGCCCTTACTTTCCCAAAAGGCATCTAAGATTCCCACCAGTGCCGTACCCTGTCCCAGATAATCATGTAAATCCAGAATCTCGTAGCCCTGCAGCTCCTTGGTTCGCATATTGGCTTCTACCTCTTCTTTTAAGAGACGAACCTGATTCTTTCCCGACACATAACAAAAGTCCTTATGATGCCGGTAAACGCCCATAGCCTTGGCATTT
>JAFTXD010000003.1 GCA_017461775.1 Lachnospiraceae bacterium | reverse complement strand
GGTGCACTAGGTCAGACTGCTGCAACTAGGCAGCGTATGCTAAATTATCTTCAGCGTTTAATTTTAATTTTGCCATTTAACGCATTGCATGCGACTCGCTTCTCCAGCTGCAAGACCCCTGTCGAAACCTTGACTACCCCGGATGTTTTACCTCATGTATCATAACACAAGGTATTTGCATTTTCAAGTAAACCAGTGGTTTAAAAATATAAATATTTAATAAAGGTTTTTCACCTTAAATTCCTTCTCCGCCTCACGCCTTTGGTCCTTCTTGGCGATAGCATCACGCTTGTCGTAGAGCTTCTTACCATGGGCAAGACCAATTTCTACCTTGGCACGGCCGTCCTTAAAGTACACCTGTAAGGGAACTAAGGTATAACCCTTTTCCTTGATTTTTCCAAGGAGCTTGTTGATTTCGTATTTATGCATAAGGAGCTTCTTCACTCGGAGCGGATCCTTATTGAAGATATTGCCCTTTTCATAGGGGCTCACATGCATACCGTAGACAAATACCTCACCATTCTCAATGCGGATGAAGGACTCCTTGATGGAGCATTTACCCATACGCATAGATTTTACCTCCGTACCATGAAGCACAAGTCCTGCCTCAAAGGTCTCATCAATAAAATAATCGTGGTATGCTTTTTTATTATTTGCAACTAGTTTCTGTGTTTCCTTTGCCATTTATTCATCCTCCCAGGCTAAAGCAAAATCAATGGTCTTTGTAAAGGTATCGGCCTCCGTAGCCATTACCTTTACCTTCATTCCCAGCTTATAGACTTTGCCGGTTGCTTCGCCCACCATTTCGTAGGTGTTTTCGTTATAATAATAGTAGTCTCCTGGAATTTTTGCAACATGAATCAGCCCTTCCACAGTGTTTGGAAGCTCCACATAGATGCCCCACTGGGTGATACCGGATACCACACCTTCAAAGACTTCTCCCAGATGCTCCAGCATATATTCTGCTTTTTTCAGTTTTTCCGTCTCCCGCTCTGCCTCATCTGCACGACGCTCCGTCACAGAGGACTGCTTACAAACCTCCTCCAGAATATTGTGGTAATGGTCTATTCTATCATTATTCAGTCTGCCCCGAAGCTGTTCCTTAATAATCCGGTGAATCTGTAAATCCGGATATCTGCGGATGGGGGAAGTAAAGTGGCTGTAATACTTGCAGGCCAGACCAAAATGTCCGGTGCTTTCGGTGCTGTACTTCGCCTGCTTCATGCTTCGAAGAGCCAGCCGGCTAATCATAGCCTCTTCCGGCGTTCCGGCAATTTTGGCTAAAAGCTTCTGGATTTCCTTGGGGTGAATCTCCCCATCCGAAACCTTCACGCCCTCTCTGGAAATGCTCTTCATATAATATCCGAAATTATTGATAAAGGTGGCCAGCTTGGCGATTTTCTCTGCATCCGGTGTATCATGAACGCGGTATACAAAAGGAAGCTCCTGCCAGTAAAAATGCTGGGCTACGGTCTCATTTGCCGCAAGCATAAAGCTTTCAATCAGCATGGTTGCCACATTTCTCTCATAGGGCTTAATGGCCAGGGGGGTACCCTCTTTATCCAGAATAATCTTCGCCTCGGGGAAATCAAAGTCAATGGCTCCCCGTCTTCTTCTTTTGTTAATCAGAATATTGGACAGGGTCTCCATATAGCGGAACATCTCGTCCAGATACTGATATTTTTCATATTCGGGGTGCTTTGTATACACATCCTCTTCAGTGAGAATCTGATTTACAATGGTGTAGGACATGCGGTTATTTACCTTAATCACGGACTCGCAGATTTCGTAATTAATCACCTCACCCTTGCCATCAATAGTCATCAGACAGCTTAAAGCCAGACGGTCCACACCCTCGTTTAGGGAGCACACACCATTGCTCAGTGCATGGGGAAGCATAGGAATTACCCTGTCCACCAGATATACGCTGGTACCGCGCTTTAAAGCCTCTCTGTCCAGCGCTGAATTCTCCTGCACGTAGTTAGTTACATCAGCGATATGCACGCCCAGCTGGAAGTTTTCCCCATCATAGGTGAGGCTCACCGCGTCATCAAGGTCCTTGGCATCCTCTCCGTCAATGGTCACCATCACCATATCACGAAGATCACGTCTGCCTGCTCTGTCGGCATCGGAAACCTCCTTCGCCACACGCTCTACCTGATTCATAACCTTCTCCGGAAATTCCATGGGAATCTCAAAATTCTTTACAATGGATAAAATATCCACCCCAGGGTCATTAATGTGCCCCAGAATCTCTACGATTTTACCCTCCGGGCTTTTATTTTCATTACCATAATCGGTAAGCTCTACTACTACCTTATGCCCATCCACTGCTCCCTTAGAACGCTCCTTGGGAACAAAAATATCCTGGGACAGCTTGGTGTTGTCCGGGATGACAAATCCAAAGTTCTTGGACTTCTGGTAGGTTCCCACCACCTGGGTCATACCACGGCTAATAACCTTGATAACCTGAGCTTCCTGACGCTTTCCGCCGGAAGAAGGCAAAAGGGAAACCTCCACTATGTCCTTGTGAAAAGCACCACCGGTCTTTCCCTCAGGAATGTATAAATCCTCTTCCCTTCCCTCGATTTCCACAAAACCAAATCCCTTGGCATTGCTGATAAAGGTACCGGTCAGTACCTTACCGCTACTCTTCATATATTTTCCCTTCAGGGTCAGCATCAGCTTCCCCTCGGAAAGAAGCTCCTGCAAAATACTGCGAAACTCCTCTCTATCCTCTTTGGCAACCTGCAAAAACATGGCAAGCTCTTTTTCCTTCATAGGTACATACAGCTCGTCACTTACAAGGTCACAAATTACCTTTTTTCTCTTATCTCTAATTTCCATACTCACCTCAAATTTAAAAGGCACTCTATAATAATATAGAGTGCCTCATTACGTCAATTAAAATACGTTCAGATTCAGTACAATTGCAAGACCGATGAAAAGAACTGCACAAATCTTTGTGAGCTTTAATAATGTCCCTTCCATAGAACGACCTTTGTTCTTTCCCCAGTAGCTTTCTGCTGCGCCGGCGATTGCTCCCAGACCAGCCTGCTTGCCTTCCTGCATAAGTACCAACACTACTATTTCGATACAAACTATGATAAAAAGAATTGTTAAAACGATTCTAAGTGCTCCCATATAAAACCTCTTCCTTTCCCTGTATATTGCAAAATCTTTTGCAATATTTCAACCTAACTTTTATCCTAATGTCAAGCCTTATTAATATAGCATAGAATTTTCCAAATTACAAGGAAAATTTCAAAAATTTTGTACAAATGTTAATATGCCTTGCCCGCCAGAATCTCTTTATAGTCCTGCAGGTTCTTTTTCAGCAGTGCCGGAGTATCCAGTCCATAAGGACACTTTGCCTTGCACTTGCCACAATTTGCGCAGCCTTCAATCTTAAACATCTTCTCCTGCATCTCGGGAGTAAGCTGTGCAGCAGATGGTGCACGGCGAATCATCAGGCTCATACGGGCCATATTGTTGATTTCGATGCCCACCGGACATGGCATACAATAACCACAGCCCCTGCAGAAATCTCCTAAAAGCTCCTGTCTGTCCTTGGCAATCACTGCGGAAAGCTCCTCATTCATCACCGGTGGGTTATCAATATATCCCAAGAATTCATCCAGCTCTGCTTCTCTCTGCACTCCCCAGATAGGAAGTACATGGTCATACTGGTCTAAAAAGGCATAGGCAGCCGCAGAATTGGTAATCAAACCGCCGGACAGAGCCTTCATGGCAATAAATCCCATTCCCGCCTTTTTGCAGGCCTCTACCACCTCTAAATCCTTCTCCGTAGCAAGATAACAGAAGGGAAACTGTAAGGTCTCATACAATCCGCTCTCAATGGCTTCCATGGCCACATTCAGCCTGTGATTGGTAATACCGATATGTCGGATGAGGCCTTTTTCCTTGGCTTCCAGCATACACTCGTACACCCTGCTTTCATCTCCCGGCTTTGGACAAAATGCCGGATTGTGAAACTGATATAAATCAATATAATCCGTCCGCAAATTGGTCAAAGATGTATTTAAATCTGCCCAAAAGGCTTCCGGCGTGGTCGCAGCTGTTTTGGTAGCAATATATACTTTCTCACGAATCCCCGCAAAAGCCTCTCCAAGCTTCTCTTCACTGTCCGTATAGAATCGTGCGGTATCAAAGAAGGTAACTCCGGCATCATATGCCTTACGAAGAAGCTTCACCGCTTCTTCTTTGGAGATTCTCTGAATCGGAAGTGCTCCAAAGCTATTCTTCTGTACGGTAATCCCGGTTTGTCCTAATGTAACATATCCCATAATCTTCTACCTCCTGGGTTATAAAAACATACAAAGAGCAATCGGAACAAATATGGCGGGTACATAATTCATTACCTTCAGCTTGGTAATCCCCAGCATATTCAGGGCAAGTCCGATAATAATCACACTTCCCACACAGGTCATTTCATTAACGACTGCATCAGTCAATAATGGGGAAAGCACGCCCGCCAGCAAGGTGATAGCTCCCTGATAAACAAATACTGCCACCGCGGAAAGCGCCACGCCAAGCCCTAAAGTAGATGCATAAATAATTGCCGCCACAAAGTCCAATATAGATTTATTATAAAGGATACTGTGGTCTCCTACAAGTCCACTTTGCAAGGAACCTACAATGGCCATGGCTCCCACGCAGAATAAAAGACTGGCTGTAACAAAGCCTTCCGCCAGAGTAGATTCTCCTGTTTTCCCCTTGGAAAACTTCTCCTGAATTCCATCTCCAAGCTTCTGAAGGCGTAGCTGCAAATCAACTCCCTCTCCAATCAACGTACCGATAATCATGGAAAGAATCAGCACCAGGGTATTTTCTCCCTTTAGAGAACCGGAAATACCGATAAACAGAGTACAAAGCCCCAGCCCCTTCATCAGGGTGTCCGCCATTTTTTCAGAAAGGCCCTTTTTCAGCAGGATGCCTACTACTGCACCTGCCACAATGGCCGCTGCATTTACAATTGCTCCTAATAAGCTCATTCTCCCTTACCTCTAAAAAGGGCTGCCACGTCACCGCAGCAGCCCTCTTAACTCTCTACCTTATTTCTTAATTAATAAAGACTTTCCGGTCATCTCTACCGGCTGCTCCTTGCCCATCATTTCAATCATGGTAGGAACGATATCTGCAAGACATCCGCCTTCTCTTAAGGTATAAGCCTCGTCATAGTTTACTAAGATAAACGGAACCTGATTGGTAGTATGTGCAGTAAATGGAGTTCCGTTCTCATAATCTACAAGCTGCTCTGCATTACCGTGGTCAGCACAAATAAACATGGAACCACCCACTTCCTTCACAGCGTCTACCGCCTTACCTACACACTCATCTACAGCTTCACAAGCTGCTACTGCTGCATCGATTACACCGGTATGACCAACCATATCCGGATTTGCAAAATTGATAATGATTACATCATACTTGCCACTGCGGATTGCTTCGGTAAGCTTATCACATACTTCGTAAGCGCTCATCTCCGGCTTTAAGTCATAAGTAGCAACCTTCGGAGAATTAACTAAGATTCTGTCCTCACCCTCGTTAGGAGTCTCCACACCACCGTTGAAGAAGAAGGTTACATGAGCATACTTCTCGGTCTCAGCGATTCTTGCCTGCGTCATATTGTTTGCAGCCAGCCACTCACCAAAGGTGTTGGTAACAGCTACCTTATGGAAGGCAACTTCCTTGTTGGGAATGGTAGGATCGTAATCAGAGAATGCCACGAATACAATATCCTTACGGGTTCTCTCAAATCCCTTGAAATCATCGTCACAGAATGCTCTGGTAATCTCTCTTGCTCTGTCAGGACGGAAGTTAAAGAAGATTACGGAGTCCTTATCCTCTACGGTTGCAACCGGCTTACCACCCTCTAAAGCACAGGTAGGCTTTACAAACTCATCGGTCTCATCCTTATCATAGGAAGCCTGGATACCACAGATACCACATGCAGCGGTAAGTCCCTCTCCCTTGGTCATACAATCATAAGCCAGCTTTACTCTATCCCAGTTGTTATCACGGTCCATCGCATAATATCTACCCATTACGGATGCAATCTTACCTACGCCGATTTTCTCCATTTCTTCGGTAAGTGCAATAGCAAAGTCCTTACCGGATGCAGGAGGGGTATCACGTCCGTCTAAGAAGCAGTGAACATATACCTTCTCCAGGCCATTTTTCTTAGCCAGCTCTAAAAGTCCGTATAAATGAGTATTGTGGCTGTGTACACCACCGTCGGATAAAAGTCCCATTAAGTGAAGGGCACTGTCATTCTTCTTACAGTTCTCTACAGCTGCAAGGAGTGCAGGATTCTCAAAGAAGGTTCCATCCTGGATTTCCTTGGTAATTCTGGTAAGCTCCTGATATACAATACGGCCTGCACCCATATTTAAGTGGCCAACCTCGGAGTTACCCATCTGTCCCTCCGGAAGACCTACTGCCATTCCGCTGGCATTACCGCTTACAAAAGGGCACTCTGCCATTAATTTATCCATAACCGGGGTCTTTGCGATGGATACTGCATTTCCCTCAGCCTTCTCATTTAATCCGTAACCGTCAAGAATCATTAAAACTACTGGTTTCTTACTCATATGTCCTCCTTTATTTTCATTGCCTTCGGCAATCATAAATCAATTTACCGAAGGTATTATACACTTTATTTTTCATTCATGCAACTGTTTACCTGTTAATTAATTCACGATTCTGCACTCTTCCACATATTTATAGAAGTCCTGATTCAAAATTCCCGCACTATAATCATAAATAGTCTTCACCAGACTCTTCATGGTCTCGTACTCTTCCTCAGCCACACCTTCTCCCGTATAAATAAGCTCTTTGGTCTTTTTATTGTACTGCATGGTGTCGGTGATAAAGCTTCTGTCAGAGAAAATCACAAGTCCCTCGCTATCGGATAAAATATCCCTTCCCTCGTAGAGTCTGGAATC
>JAFTXD010000038.1 GCA_017461775.1 Lachnospiraceae bacterium | reverse complement strand
GGTGCGTGTAAGGACTGGGCCATCTCCAGTGCCTGCATTACCTTCTCCACATTCTCCTCGGTCAGCGGAATGTCCGCGCTGTCAAAGGCACTTTGCAGAGTCAGGGCAAGTCCCTGATTTCCTACTGCCGCTGTCAGCGTAGCCATATCCAAATCGTCCGTGTAACCCGCGATATGCTTGCCGGACTTTAAAAGCTCTGCCTTAATTTTATCCAATATGGTCACCGTCTCCTCCGGGGTCATCTCCGAAGGCTCATAGCCATCCTCCAGCATTTTTGCATAGTCCTCATCGGACATGGTGTTAGATGCCACAATCAGGCCATCCTGACGGCTCTCCAAATCCATCACCCCGGCCTGCTTCTGAATATCCTCAAAAGAGGTCTTTTCCTGGGTGGGAAGCCCCACACGGTCCTTGCCATCCATCTGAAATACCGCATTGCCTCTTATGGCCTTACTCTGCACCATAGGCTGGTCAGAACCATAGCGGTATTCCTTCTTTATCTGATTGGGATTCTGCTCAAAAGTTATTCTCATATATAGCTCCATTACTTGTATAAAAATAGTAGGTTCGCAAAACGCTTACCTACTATTTCGACTTTTTATTCTATTTTCTGAATAGTTAACCTTTAATTTTAGAACAAGAACACTGCCGCACAGTACGGCGGTAAATCAAAGGTAATGGAATACTTCTTTGGATTCTCCACATCAGCCTTGGCTGTCAGCTCTGCGGGAAGCATATTTCCATTTCCGCCGTATTCCAGCTCATCACTGTTTAAAACCAACTTATACTTTTTCTTCTTTGGAACTGGCACCTGATAATCCTCCCACAGCATAGGAGTCATATTCATTACAAAGAGCAGATTATTTCTACCCGTGGAGCTGCGACGCACAAAGGAATACACACTCTTGTCCGCATCATCCGCATTCATCCACTCAAAGCCCTTCCAGCTATTGTCAAACTCATACATCGCAGGGTATTTGCGATAAAGCTTCAGTAAATCCCGCACATAATGATGCATGCCCAGATTGTTCTTCTCACCAAGTAAGAACCAGTCCAGCTCTCTTTCTTCGCTCCACTCACGTTCCTGACCGAAGTCCTGACCCATGAAGAGAAGCTTCTTACCACAATGACCAAACATGTAGGTATAGCCCACACGAAGGTTGGCATATTTATCCACCTGGTAACCGGGCATCTTATTTACCATGGAGCATTTCAAATGTACCACTTCGTCATGGGACAGGGGCAGAATGTAATTCTCGCTCTCGTTGTAGCTCATGGCAAAGGTCATACCATAATGATTGTGCTTACGATAAATAGGATCCAGCTTCATATATTCGCAGAAATCATGCATCCAGCCCATATTCCATTTGAAGGTAAAGCCCAGAGAATCCGTACCGATTTCCCCGGTTACACCCGGCCATGCAGTGGATTCCTCAGCAATGGTCAAAAAGCCGGGATAGGAACCGCGTACCACAGAATTCATGTGCTTGAAGAATTCAATGGCTTCCAGATTCTGGTTACCACCGTAAATATTGGGCAGCCACTGACCATCCTGCTTTCCATAATCCAGATAAAGCATGGACGCCACTGCATCCACACGAATACCATCAATGTGGAACTCCCTGAGCCAGAAAAGCACATTGGCAATCAGGAAATTCTTCACCTCTGTCTTACCATAGTTAAAAATCTTGGTACCCCAGTCGGGATGCTCGCCCCTTCTTGGATCCGGATGCTCAAAGATGCACTGTCCGTCAAAGCGTCCCAGACCATGGGCATCGGTAGCAAAATGCGCCGGAACCCAATCCAGAATGACACCGATTTTATTCTTATGTAATTTGTTAATCAGATACATAAAATCCTTGGGCGAGCCATAACGGGAGGTAGGTGCATAGTAGCCCGTCACCTGATATCCCCAGGAGCCATCAAAGGGATGCTCCGCAATACCCATCAGCTCGATATGG
This sequence comes from Lachnospiraceae bacterium, assembly GCA_017461775.1. Classification (GTDB taxonomy): domain Bacteria; phylum Bacillota; class Clostridia; order Lachnospirales; family Lachnospiraceae; genus Acetatifactor. Next base: position 10,168 of record JAFTXD010000038.1, on the reverse strand, counting down.
GTGTACTGCATTTCTTTCAAATAGTCCACGATACGGTCTGCAAATTCCCGGTAATTGTAAAATCCCTCCACCGTTCCATTACAGGGGTGCTTCATAAAGGAACCAATGTGGCACTCATAAATAGCCATGGGCTGGGACTGTACATCCTTTTCATCACGCTCCGCCATCCATTTTTCATCTTCCCAGACAAAGCCCTCCATGTCCGCCACGATAGAAGCTGTGCCCGGACGATATTCGCCCTGATTGGCAAAAGGATCCGCCTTATAAAGCTTCTCCCCGTAAGGCGTAGTAATCAGATACTTATACATGGCTCCCGCTCCCACTCCCGGCACAAAGAGCCTGTGGATTCCTCCGGGACCACACTTCTCCATCCGGTGTGAGGTTTCGTTCCAGCCATTAAAATCTCCAATGACATGTACCGTTTCCGCATTGGGTGCCCAGACTGCAAAAAATACACCGTCCTGTCCGTTTTCTCTGGACAAATGAGCACCTAATTTTTTATAAATATCATAATGGGTTCCTTCCGCAAACAGATATTCATCTGCCTGGGAAATCACAATCTGTTCTCTTCCCTCTTTTGTAACCTTCTCTTTTTTTGCCATAATGGCCTACCTCCGTGTAAATTTAAGCAAAGTCCTTTTCTCTCAAAATAATCATATCCTCCCGGTCATAGCGCTTGCCCAGAAGAATGTCAAAGAAATGAGTAAGATTCTTACGGTTTGCATGACGAATCGCCGCATCCACCATCTCTTTTACTTCCAGCACCGTCACCACATGGTCACTGGTCTGCATCTCATCAATTCTGGTATGAAGCTCTAAGATACCGAAGTCATCAATAGAATACTCCATTTCTCTGGCATATTTTCTGGCAAATGCTACCAGTGCCTCATCACTGAGCGCATCCACATCCATACGTGCGGTGAAACAATTGGTATACTTGGGATGCTTCTCCAGGAAACGGTTCATGGCCTTCTTGGTATCCTCCATGATTACCAGAATACCCAGATGCTCCTGCTGGAGAGCCTTGTACAGCTCCTCCGCCGATTTCTCCGACATTCCCGCTGCCTTCTGGATAATCAGCGCACCATTTGCCAAATCCTTGGTCAGCTCCATAATATCCCTTGTTTCCAGGGAATGACCGGAAATCTTCGCCGTTTTTCCGGAGAAATTATTATCGGATGCCTGCACGTCTCTTACGATATTCTTGGCAAGCCCCATGGTATTTACACCCTCCGGTCCCGTCACAATCACGTTACCGGTATACGCTGCCATGCTGACACCATCCAGCACACGAATCAGCTGCTCCTTGGAAGACTTACTCTGAATATAAGGGGAAAACAATGCTCTTTCCTCCCTGGTAAGGGTACGAACCGCACTTTTTTCCTCCTCCGGGGCTTCCCCTGCCGGTTTCTGTGCCTCTTCTGTAGCAGTTTCTGCTTCTTTCACAGCTTCCTCTGCTGCAGGTTTTTCCTCCACTACAGCTTCTTCTGCCAGAGACTCCCCAATATCCGTAATTTCCTCCAGCTCCTCCACTTCACTGTCGCTGCCGTCGGATTCTTCCATGGGCTCCTCTGTTTGCTCGTCTCCTTCGGATAAATCCTCAATAATCAGGTCTTCAATAATCACTTCTTCCGCAGGTTCTTCCTCTTCCGGCTCCTGCACTTCCTCGGAGATGTTTTTCTCTTCCTTCACTACCATCTCTTCTTCGAAGGTCTCCTCCGGGATTGCCTCCATGGCAATTTCACCGTAGTCCTCCTCCGGCTCTATATCCGTCAGCTTCATCACTGCCGGTGCAGTTACCTTATCTGCCTCCAGCTGCTCCAGTAAGCTGTCACGCATCTTCGCTTCATACTCCGTGAACATGGGACCGGTTCTTTGCAGAACTCTCTGACGAACCTCTGCCTCCCGCTTCTCCTTGTTCTCGTTTTTCATGCGCTCCCACTCAGCCAGAATATCTTCAATGCTCATCTGACCGGTAATCTGCTTTTCCACCGCCTCTTCCTTAGGCATTATCAGACGTATCTGACCATCGGATTCCATGGAAAGTACATTTGCCAGCTCCTTAGGTGGCTCTGCCACTGCCTGTCTGGCCTTCCGCATATCCTCCATCACCGCTTTCCCGGTGGTGTCATTTTCCTTCTCCTCCTCTTCCACTGGCTGGGACTCCTCTGCCGGTAAAGCAGGCTCTTCTTCCGTGGCAGGCGACTCTATCTCCTTCACCGTAACGGATGCCTCCTGAGCCTGCCAGGTAATTTCCTCCACGTTACCCACCTTCATCTCGCTGGTTTCGCCAAAGAATACCTCGGTCTCCACAGCTTCTTCCTGCTGGGAAATGACCTCCTCCACCTCTTCCGGTGCCATCTGCGTAGTATTCTGCAACATAGGCGCTACGATGGACTGGGTAATGGCTTCGTGGGCATCCTGAGGAGCATTTAACACTTCCTTCAACCCCTCTGCAATTTCTTTCTGCAGGTTAATGGTATTATACTCACCTACATCCATGGTCTTTACATGAATTTCATCCTCCGGGGCAGACTCCGGCTGGGACTCCTGCACAGCCTCTGCCAGCTTCGGTTCTGCCGCCTGTGGAGCTTCCTTTACAGGCTCCGATGCCGGCTCTTCCACTGCAAAGCGCGCATCATACTTTGCCTGCTGATCCGGAGTAAGGGGCGCATGCATCAGCTTCAGGTCAAGGGCCTTATCCACATACTTACCCTCGCCAAACCATAAAATCAGCTCATCACACTCTGCCACACACTCCTGTACCATACCCGCTCTATGGTACAGCTTCGCCAGCTCAAAGGCCCATTTTTCCCGGTAATCCTCCTGCTTAAGCTCCTGCAATGCCTTGATACGCTCCTCCAGATTTACCTCCAGAGCCTCATACAGCTTGTATTTCAAAATATACTGACCGGAATCGTTGGGTGCAATCTGCAAAAACTCCTGATAATACTCCTTCGCCAGCAAATAATCTCCCATTTTGATGGAAAGCTCACACAGGGAAAAAACAATGGTTCTTCCACCGGGGTGTCTTCCATATGCCAAAAGCAGCAGATCCCTGCTGTCCTCCAAACGACGGTTAATCTTATACAAATCACTGATGGTGCAGAGCATCATCACGCTTTTCACACGCCGCCAGTCAATTTCGTCCGCAATCTCCATCGCCGACGGATAGTCTCCCTCAGCGATTAATGATTTGATTGCATCTGCTTTTATTCTGTATTCGTACTTATCCAAGGTAACATCTCCCTTTTATCTATCTAAACAATCAACACATCTCTACATATCCGGGCATAAAAACCCACTTTTTATCTTCTTAAGTTTAACATAGTAGGTATGCTATGTCAAAACGTAATCGCCAAAAACTACAAGATATAGTATTTTTCGTTTATAATACATACAAAAAAAGGTAAAGTGTGGTAAACTGTAGAAAAAGCATTTCAGGAGCATTCAAAAATGGATACAATCATAAGACTTATGACTAAAAACGACGCTGACAGCGTCATGGAAATGATGCGCGTCTTCTACACCTCCCCCGCCGTGTATACCAACGGTTCTGAAGAAATCTTCCGGGCGGATGTGGAAAACTGTGTCAATGACAATCCCTATTTAGAGGGCTACATCTTTGAGGCTGAAGGCAAAATACTGGGCTACGCCATGGTAGCCAAAAGCTTCTCCACCGAGTTCGGCAGACCATGCATCTGGATTGAGGATTTGTATCTGAAAGAAGAATATCGGGGACTTGGTATCGCCGGTCAGTTTTTCCCTTTTATCGAAGAGAAATATCCCGGTGTCCTTTTCCGTTTAGAGGCTGAGGAAGAAAATGAACGGGCGGTAAGGGTATATAAAAAGCAGGGGTATGATGTCCTGCCTTATCTGGAGCTGAAGAAACAATTATAAATGACAAAGGAATGTACAAGAGGAGCGCTTCCGCAGAACCGCTCCTCGCCAGACAAGCACCGAATGCTATTTCAAAAACGGAAGCATATACACCGGCATCATCAAAATATCCCCATCCTTTTTCAAATCCTTTGTATAAACCAGATATTTGTCCAATATGCGATCAGAAAACTTTTCCGAAAACGCATCCAAAGATTTGTGAGTATTATAACCGGAAGACTTAACCTCCAAGGGGCATATTTTATTCTTTTTGGAAAGCAAGAAATCAATTTCATAATTATGTTTTGTCTTCTCATTCAAAAAAGTATAGTAGTACAGGGAATGTCCATTTGCAGTTAAAATCTGTGCTACAACATTTTCATAAACGTAGCCTAGGTTTACACTAAGCTTATCGCTCAATAATTTTTCATATATAATATTCTCTGTAAAGTTTTTATCCTTGAATATTAAGGTGGTAAGCAACCCTGTATCTGCTAAAAACAGTTTAAATCTCCTTATGTCTTTCGCATTCGCCAGACCAACATTTGGGTCATTGGCATGATATGCAATCTGAACGGTCCTCGAATCCACCATATCTGCAATTAGTTCCAACACCGTTTCTGCTCTTTCTCCACTTAAAACACTGGACACCTGATATCGCGATGCGTTGGTATTGAGCTGTGCAGGAATCGCATCAAACAGCATGGACATTCTTCCAGAAGCATCAATTCTTCTGAAATCATCCTCATAAAGGTTCAGGATATCTCTTTTCACCTCATCTACTTTTCTAAAATTATTCGTCTCCAGATAGGAGACAATCGCCTGCGGCATACCACCTACCAACATATACAGCCGAAAGTCTCTCATGAGTCTTCTGTTCACCGCATCCCCTACAGAAATTCTCCTTTCCAGAACATCCGTCAAAAGCCTTGATGTGGTTGTGTCACCTATTGCCCACAAAAATTCCTCAAAGTCCATGGGAAACATGCATATTCTGCGTTCCTCGCTTGGAATCAGAATATCTTTAATATTTTTCTGTATAGAAATTAATGAACCGGTCTCTATATAATCATATCTATAATCTTTTACCAAGTGCTTAATTGCCTGGCGCGCCTTCGGACACAGCTGTACTTCATCAAAAATAATCAGGGAATTGCGTTCATACAAATCCGTTCTATATATTAATTGTAACCTTAGAAAAACGTAATCCAAGTCCGAAATATCATCAAATAATTCTTTCACTTCCTTTGATGCCTTAGAAAAGTCAATTAGAATATAACTCTTATACTCCCTCCTTGCAAAATCTTCGGCTACCGTTGACTTTCCAACTCGTCTTGCGCCCTCAATTAAAAGTGCATTTCTTCCATTAGACTCTGCTTTCCACTCTAAAAGCTTATCGTATATCTTTCTCTGAAACATAGATATTCCCTGCCCCTTCTGCAAATTCGTCAATTTGATCACTGCTATTTTATGCAAATTCGTTATTTTTATTTTAATATTTTTCTGCAAATTCGTCAATTTCATTCTTGGTATAACAATAGAAAAAGCAGATTTTACAACCTTACACGCTGTAAAATCTGCCCTTTTTAATTATTTCAACGTATTACTCAGTTCCGCAAACTGCTCCAGTGTCAGTGCTTCGCCGCGGATGGTTGGCGACCAGCCCAGCTGTTCCAAAGCTTCCACCACTTTTTCCTTGGAAAGTCCCAGCTCGGGTGCGTTGGTCAGGCCATTAACCAGAGTCTTTCGGCGCTGGTTAAAGGAGGCGCGCACCAGGGAGAACATGTACTTCTCGTCCTTTACCTGTACCGGTGGTGCATCGTATCTGGTGAGGCGAATAACCGCGCTGCCCACATTAGGTCTGGGCATAAAGCAGTTGGGTGGAACATTCGCCACAATTTCCGGCTTTGCGTAATACTGCACTGCCAGAGAAAGTGCACCATAGTCCTTGGTGCCGGGACCTACCTGCATACGGTCCGCCACTTCCTTCTGCACCATGATAGTGATACTTTGCAGTGGCACATGACTTTCAAAAAGTCCCATAATGATGGGGGTGGTAATATAATAGGGCAGGTTCGCCACTACCTTAATAGGCTTTCCTGCATTTTTCTCCTCTACGATTTTGTTAATATCTACCTTCAAAATATCATCGTTGATTACGGTGACATTGTCATACGCGGACAGGGTATCCTCCAGAATAGGAATCAGATTCTTATCGATTTCCACTGCTACCACCTCTCTGGCATTCTCCGCCAGATACTGGGTCATGGTACCGATACCCGGACCGATTTCCAGGATACAGTCCTCCTTGGTAATCTCTGCAGACTCGATGATGCGGTCCAGCACTCTGGTATCAATCAGGAAATTCTGCCCGAATTTCTTTTGAAAATTAAAATTATATTTCTGCAATACTGCAATGGTATTCTGTGGAATGCCTAAATTCGCCATACTCTGTTCAAAGCCCTTTCTAATACTCAAATTGCTCCAGGAACCCGTCACATCCGTACATCACCAGCACATCAAACTGATTGTAGATATCACAGTCCTTCATAAATTCCTTCAAATCATAAGTAAAATACCGTAAATCCACGGCATATATCTTTTCATAATGAGGTGCCATCAGAGGAATCACCACATTAGCATTGGAATCCTTCAAGATAAACAATGCCTTACCATTTTTATATCCGGTATCAATCATGGTGAGCCCATGGTCTCCGTCCAGAAAATAGGCATAGGGTTCTTCCGAAGAAAGCTTCCCCTCCGATACATAGGAGTTTGCCCACTTCTGATTATCATAATTGATGGTTGCCTTCTTCGTAAGCACATGGGGGAACACGGTAATCTCATCCACCACCCGGCTCTTCACTCCTACCGCAGCCACCATATCACCGGCAAAATCCTTCTTCACCGTCCTTAGCTTCTCCAGCTGGTACCAGAAGGGAAAGGAAGCGCACCTGTCAGCCCACTGCCGGTAAATATAGTACGCACCCACCGAGGTAATGCGGCTGTCCGTCTTAAAATATACCCCCTCCTGCACATGCTCCACAAAGGCCGGAAATACATCGATCACATGATCCTCTCCGATGGCATCCTCCACTGCCGTCAGAAGATTTCTCTCCTGCAGATAGGGTGCCTGCCAGGGCAGATAATCCGTAAGAATATTATCCGCTGTAGGAATCAGCACCACCTTGGTCTGGGGGTAATCCTCCACCAGCTTGCTAATCATCAGCAGCTTCTCTTCATGCAAAGACTCCGGGTAAGACTGTGGCAGATGCTGCTCGATATAATAGTCCTCCTCTGCCAGATACACACCGTTTACCACCTTTACATTGAGGAAATAATCCATATGGGTGGTCAACTGCTCCAGCCGGTCCTGTCCGATATCCTGTTTTACAAAATCAAATACCGCAAACACAACCAAAATTCCCGCCAGGAAAAATATGGTGACTGCCGCATTTTTCTTTTTGTCAAATATCATAGCTTCCCCTTTAATTTCGTCCTACTTAATATCCCTTAGCCATATATGCCAGCGTTACAATCAACAAAAGTGCGGGCAACAGCTTCTCCAGCACACGAAGGAGTGCCATCCCCATGCCACTTTCTGAGCTTCGCAGCCGCCCGGCGATGATATGTGCCCAAGGCATGGATGAAAAAATGGCAATTATAATCAAAATAATCTGGCTCTTTAAGGAAAACAGTGCCATACTATCCACCAGACCCACGCCTCTCACGCCGAAAAGCACTTGAATATACTCCCAGGCCTGAGGCACACTGTCCGCCGCAAAGAAGGTCAGACTGATGATGATAATCACCCAGGTGTATATTCTGGTCAGCATCCCAGGCAGCTTGTCCAGCAGTTTTCCAAGAAAGCTGCTCTCCAGAATCATCCAGAAGAAAAACCACAGTCCCCAAAGCAGATAGTGATATGCCACACCATACCAGATACCGATTAACAGCCAGGTAAACAGCATGTTCAGCCACTTGCGGATAATACCGTGGCGGCCGCCCCCCAAAGGGATGTATACATAATCTTTAAACCACACGCTCAAAGAAATCTGCCAGCGGTTCCAGAAATCCTTTACACTGGTAGCAATAAAAGGATAGTTGAAATTCTCCTTGAAGGAAAAGCCCATAATCTGTCCCAAACCAATAGCCATATCCGCATAACCGGAAAAATCAAATAAAATCTTAAAGGCAAAGGAGGCAAAGCCCACCCATGCTGTCAGCGTGCTTAAATCCTCCGGATTTGCCGCTACTACCGTATTCCAGAACACACAGATATTGTTGGCCAGCAGTACCTTTTTCGCCAGACCCACAATAAACCGGATGACACCATCCTTAATCCTTACCGCATCCACTGAGCGCTTTGCCAGCTGGGCTTCTATATCCCTGTAGCGCACCACCGGGCCCATGTTCATCTGAGGGAACATGGCCACATATACTCCCAGCCGCAGGATATTTTTCTGAGGCTTCACACCGCCCCGATAGACCTCCGCCAGATAGCTGATGGCCTGTAGCCCATAAATCAAGCTTCCCGCCGGAATCACCCAGGTGCTCTGGTGGGAGGATACGATAATCAGCAGATTCAGTATCACGCCACCGGCGAGAAAAACTCTTTTCTGCCAGATATTGCGGCTGATGCCCATGCAGAGTCCCAGCACATAATCAAACACAATCGACATCAGCAGAATCCCAAGGATTCTCCGGTCACCCCATGCATAAAAAACAAGGCTCCCCAAAAACAGGACAAGATTTTTCATCTTCTCCGGAACCACAAAATACAAAAACATAAATATGGGTAAAAATCGAAATATAAATCCAAAGGATGCAAAATCCATGGTACGCTTCTCCTTTTATCCGCTAATTATAAATACCCAAAGTGAGTATAACATATATTTTACTCAAGAAAAAGATGACATTCGACGGAAATTCATGTATTATTAGGTGTAATAGTTCAGCCATAGGCTATGTGGTGAGAGAAACATGCTCGCATGATTTCTCTCGCTATATAGCCTATGAACGGAGCGCCGGTTAATGAGCAAAGTTAGCTACGAAGTAGCGAGAAAGCATCGTAGATGCGACTTTGCGAATGGCGCGGGCTGAACACTACATTACCAGTCAAATTTATGAGGATTTTAGTATGAGTATTTTAAACGTTGAACATTTAACCCATGGCTTTGGCGACAGAGCCATTTTTAATGACGTATCCTTCCGCCTTTTGAAGGGCGAGCACATCGGCCTTATCGGTGCCAATGGCGAGGGAAAGTCCACCTTTATGAATATTATTACCGGAAAACTGATGCCCGATGAGGGCAAAATAGAATGGGCCAAAAATGTGCGTGTAGGTTACCTTAACCAGCACACTGTGCTACAGCAGGGTATGACCATCCGCGACGTGCTGGCTTCTGCCTTTGATTTCCTTTTTGAGATGGAAACCCAGATGAATGAGCTTTGCGACAAAATGGGAGAAGCGGACCCGGACGAATTGGAAGTGATGATGGAGGAGTTCGGAACCATTCAGGAGCTCTTGACCCAGCATGACTTTTATATGATTGACTCTAAAGTGGAGGAAGTGGGACGTGCCCTGGGGCTTTCCGACATCGGCCTTGACCGTGATGTAACGGAGCTTTCCGGTGGTCAGCGTACCAAGGTGCTTCTGGGCAAGCTTTTATTGGAGAAGCCGGACATCCTGCTTTTAGACGAGCCTACCAACTATCTGGACGTGGAGCATATTGAGTGGCTGAAGCGATATCTGAATGATTACGAGAATGCATTTATTCTCATCAGTCATGACATTCCATTCCTAAACAGCGTTATTAATCTGATTTATCATATGGACAATCAGCTGCTCACCAGATATGTGGGTGACTATGATAAATTCCAGGAAGTGTACGCCATGAAGAAGGCCCAGCTGGAGGCAGCTTATAATAAGCAGCAGAAGGAAATCGCAGATTTAAAGGACTTCGTGGCAAGAAATAAGGCAAGAGTTGCTACCAGAAATATGGCGATGTCCCGCCAGAAGAAGCTGGATAAAATGGAAATGATTGAGCTGGCCAATGAAAGACCCAAGCCGGAGTTTAATTTCCGGGAAGGTCGTACTGCCGGTAAATACATTTTCCAGACCAAGGATTTGGTTATCGGTTACAACGAGCCTCTTTCCAAGCCCCTGAATCTGGAAATGGAGCGTGGTCAGAAAATCATCTTGGTTGGTGCCAACGGTATCGGTAAGACCACACTCCTTAAAAGCCTCTTAGGATTAATTAACCCCTTAAGCGGTAAGGTAGAGCAG
>JAFTXD010000037.1 GCA_017461775.1 Lachnospiraceae bacterium | reverse complement strand
TTCAAGGAGTCTGCCACTACCATATAGATATCATTCTGGCTACGAAGCATGGCTGCAGTGTTCTGATGGGTTGCTTTCTCACCCTCATCATTACCGGTTGCCCACCAGTCCGTCATCACGATGCCGGTAAAGCCCCACTCTCCACGAAGAATCGTAGTAAGTAAATCATAGCTGCTGGCCGTCCAAAGACCGTTTACCGGGCCATAGGTGGACATGATGGAGTCCGCATTGCCTTCCTTTACAGCGATTTCAAAGCCCTTTAAATAGATTTCACGAAGCGCCCTTTCGGAAATCACACTATCCGCCTTATTACGCTTAAATTCCTGATTATTTCCTGCAAAATGCTTGATTGTACCGGTGACGCCGTACTCCTGCATACCACGAAGCTGGGCTGCTGCCATCTTACCGGTAAGAACCGGATCCTCTGAAAAATACTCAAAGTTACGTCCATTTAGAGGATAACGATGCAGATTCATACCAGGACCCAGAAGGGACTCAATACGGTTCTTACGAAGCTCCAAGCCCTCCCACTGATACAACTCTTCCACTAGATCGTCATTAAAGCTACATGCCATTGCTGTTCCATTCGGCATGGAGAAGGCATAGGTACCACAGTCCATACGAATGCCGCTGGGACCATCTGTGCAGCATGCACAAGGAATGCCAAAGCCGGCAAGCCTTTCTGTGACGCCACCATAGGCTGCGCAGGTACCCGGTGTTACCTTAGGAGAACTCATACCCTCACCACGGGTCATATGACACAGATCCTCATCGGTCAGCTGGGCAATGAACTGTTCCATGGTAATTTTCTCGTCCGCTACATCCTTTAATTTGTAGCCTTTATCACCTGTATAAGCAATCTCCTTCGGAAGTCTCTCAAGACGTCTTTCCTTGGGGTCCATGGTTCTGGTAGGCACCGCTTCTTTACAGACTACATAGTTGCCTGCTTCATCCATCTTAGGCTTTATTCTTTCAAAGCTTAGAACAGGGGCAAGTGCTTCCTCTAACTGCTGAGTTACCTGCAGCTCCTCTACCTGGATACTGCCTGCGTAAGCACAACTTCGCACATCATTGCCCACATAAATATCATAGTCGCCCTGCTCTAACACATACGCTGACTTATATCCGGTCACGCCACTGTCGTCATAGGATGCCAGACGTTCCATGGCAAAGCAAAGAATAATCTGCTGGCACTCTCCCGGCTGCAAAAGTCTGGTCTTAGCATAGCAGCAAAGTACCCTTGCCGGCTTACCTAAAAGTCCCTGAGGTGCCTCTGCATATACCTGTACCACCTCTTTACCGGCTACCTTGCCGATATTTTCTACATTCACCTTCATGGTCACATAATCATCTTCCACGTTCATGGAATCCATCTGGATGGAAAACTCCGTATAAGATAAACCAAATCCAAAAGGATATAATACCGTATCCCTTGCAAAAGTCTCAAAATAGCGATATCCCACATAGATATCTTCCTCATAGAAATTGCGCTCCGGATCACCATAGCAGCTATAGGATGGGTAATCTGTAATATCCCTTGCAATCGTATCTGCCAGCTTACCGGAAGGCGTCACCGCTCCGGTAAGAACATCTAACACGCCGTTACCACCCTCCTGACCGCCCTGCCATACGTACATGACCGCAGAAGGCTTATACTCCTCTACCCATTTCATATCGATGATATTGCCCACATTTAAAAGCACTATGGTCTTCTCAAAGCTGCCACAGACCTTTGCAAGCATATCTCTTTCTAACTCTGTTAAAAGATAACTTCCTGCCTCTGCTTTGTTATCCTGATCTTCTCCTGCTGTTCGTCCGATAATAATAACTGCCACCTCAGACTCTGCCTTTGCTACTGCAATCAATTCATCGGATAAGGGCATCTCCTCCTGAAACCAAGGCTCGGTTGCCCAGCCGTGGCCTCCATCAAAGGGGTGGTCGGTAAGCCACAGCTCATAGGCTTCCTTCACCGTTTTATTTACTTCAATGGTCTCACACGCCTCCAAAGCATCATTAATTCCCACTACATAAGTGGTATTTACCAGTCCTCCGGAACCGGTTCCACTTTTATAATAATTAAACTGACTTCGTCCAAAGAGCGCAACTTTGGTACCTGCTTCTAAAGGAAGCACATTTCCCTCATTACGCAGAAGTACACAGCCCTCTGCAACCATTTCTCTGGATTTCGCCGCATATTTTTCTAAATCGAATATTTTCTCCATGACCTCGTCCTTTCATGCGTATTACTGATTTAACACGATTATATCAAGACTTTCGCAGTAAAAAAAGGGCTACTTTTTTATATAAAGTGCTTATTTTTTAGCGATAATTTGCCACCAGACTTCTGCTGTGCTAAAATAATAAGGATTATGACACTATAGGAGGACTTATATGCTATCATTTGAAAATGATTATTCCGAAGGCGCCCACGAGAAAATCCTGCAGCGCCTGATTGAGACCAATTTAGAACAGGAAACCGGCTATGGTAATGATAAATTCTGTGAAAGTGCAAAAGAGAAAATCCGCATTGCCTGCGGACATCCCGAAGCACACATTCAGTTTCTGGTAGGTGGTACCCAGACTAATGCTACTGTCATTGCAGCACTACTACAAAATTATCAGGGTGTTGTTTCCACCGAAGAAGGACACATTGCGGTACATGAATCCGGTGCCATCGAGCACTCCGGTCACAAGGTACTTACCCTCCCTTCCCACGATGCGAAGATGGATCCTACTGAGCTTGAGGCCTACCTTGCTGATTTCTACGGCGACGGCAACATGGACCATGCCGTATTCCCGGGAATGGTGTATATCTCCCACCCTACCGAAAGCGGTACTCTATACACCCAAGCAGAGCTTA
>JAFTXD010000002.1 GCA_017461775.1 Lachnospiraceae bacterium | reverse complement strand
GCTTCCATAACAGTTCTGCCAGGTAAAATCTCAGCTGCCATAGCTGCTGAGTGAGTCATACCGGAACATCCGATAGTCTCAACTAATGCTTCCTGAATGATACCCTCTTTTACATTTAAGGATAACTTACATGCACCCTGCTGAGGAGCACACCAGCCCACACCATGTGTGAATCCGGAAATGTCTTTAACATCTTTTACTTTAACCCATTTTGCTTCTTCTGGGATAGGAGCACAGCCGTGAGATACGCCCTGCGCTACTGGACACATTTCTTCAACTTCTTTTGAATAAATCATGTGATATCTCCTTTCAAAATGATAAATTTTATCATATTCCTCTTTATTTTCGCATATTAGGACAAAAAAATCTAGTCCTTTTCGTCAAAATATTATCAAATTTTTATTTAAGCCTTAGGAACGATGTTTTTACCATCCTTAAAGATGTGTTTTGCAGGTACAAAACCTCTGACACAGGAGGTAGGATAAACATTGGATTCTCTTCCGATGACGGTACCAGGATTCAGCACACTGTTGCAACCCACTTCTACGTTGTCACCAAGCATAGCCCCCATCTTCTTGAGACCGGTTTCATACTTCTCTTCCCCTGCCTTTACAACTACTAAGGTCTTATCACTCTTTACATTGGAAGTGATGGAGCCTGCACCCATGTGGGACTTATATCCAAGAACACTATCCCCAACATAATTGTAATGTGGAACCTGTACCTTGTTGAAAAGTACTACGTTTTTAAGTTCCGTAGAATTACCTACTACGGCACCCTTTCCTACGATGGCATTGCCGCGGACAAATGCACAATGACGGATTTCTGCCTCCTCATCTACGATAAGGGGACCGTTCAAGCATGCGGTAGGTGCCACCTTGGCACTCTTGGCAATCCAGATATTCTCGCCTCTCTTCTCAAATTTATCCTCAGGAAGAGTGTTTCCCAGCTCTACAATAAATGCAGAAATCTTAGGAAGTACCTCCCAAGGATATGTAGCTCCCTCAAAAAGGTCTGCTGCAATTGTTTCATTTAAATCATACAGGTTCTTGATTGTTAACATTGTTATCATCCTTTCTTTCCTCAAAATCAAATACTACCCTATCTTCTTCGTTCATCTTCAGGTACGCATCAAAGAGATTGCCTGACTTTGACATAAAGCCTTGCACCTTTTCTTTTGTCCTTCTTTCTGTAAGAAGCTCTGCAATCACAGTCTCCTCCAGCTCCTTTCCCGCTATGGTTACAGGAATCCGGAACTTACAATCGCAGAAGTAGTTTTTAAGATTTTTCTTTAATTTATTATTGCATTTCGGGCAGGAAAGCTCCGTCTCTACCGGGTCTCCTTCTCCGAAATCAAATACAATCTTACCGTCCTCTGACAGCTTTAAAGCTGCGGAGAACATCATACCGGTTTTGGCTACAAATTTATCGATGGTATCGGTCTTTCGCTGGGTTAAAAGCTGTTTTATCTGCTTTTCACTTAAGGAAACTCCCGCTATTTTACCAATGGTAAATCTACAGCTTTCCTCATTGTCCCTATCGTTATGGATACACCGATAGCCAAATGGGGTAATCACAATATCACCACCACATACCGGACATTTCACATCCTTGACCTTCTTTTCCTCCAGGTCCTCAAAATCAAATTTCAGTCCTGTTACTTTGCCTTCTTCATCCTTGCTTAAGGCAACCCTGGCATCAAACTTTTTACCGGATTTTGACTTAAATCCATAAATGGTAGCTGTTCTTCCATTTGTCAAAAGCTCCTTCACCTGCGCCTCATTTAAGTCCTTAGAGGCCATTTTCCCAATGGAAAAACGGCAACTTTCCGGATTATCCTTCTGGTAGTTCAGACATCCATATCCAAAGCTGTTTTTGGCGATTTCTCCACCACACAAAGGACACTGTACATCCTTAATAACTTTTGCCTGTACCTCTTCAAAATCAAAATTGATTCTTGGTATTCCTTCCTCATCCTTTTCCAGCACAAGGCAGGCGTCAAACTTTTTCCCGACCTTGGACTTAAATCCATAGATAGTTGAGGTTTTACCATTTTGCAAAAGCTCTTTTACCTGCGCTTCATTTAAATCCTTCGATGCAATCTTTCCGATAGAAAACTTACAGCTCTCCGGGTCGTCTTTCTTATAATTCAGGCAGCCGTAGCCAAAGCTGTTCTTAGCGATTTCTCCACCGCACACAGGACATTTTACATCCTTGATTACCTTGGCCTGTACCTCTTCAAAATCGAAAACAATTCTGGGAAGCTGGCCTTCTTCCTTTTCCAGCACTAAGCATGCATCGAATTTATTGCCGTTCTTTGCCTTAAAACCACGAATTGTAGGCGTTTTTCCGTTTAACAAAAGCTCTTTCACCTGCATCTGGTTTAAATCCTTATTTGCAATCTTTCCGATGGCAAATTTACAGCTCTTTTCATCCTCCGGGTTGTAACCGGCACAGCCATACCCGAAGGGTTTTACAAGCATTTTGTCTCCACAGGCGGGACATTTCACACCTTCTACCACTTCCGGTTCACTTTGGAAGGAATCAAAGGAAATATTAATCTTTCCATCCTCTTCCTTTTTCATGGCTAGGGATGCTGAGAATTTCCTCTTACTCTTAGAAACAAATCCGTCAATCAGCTTCGTTTTCCCGGAGGTAATCAGTTCCTTAAAATCCTCTTCGGAAAGAACTACACCGGCGATATTTCCCACACTGAATTTACAACCGTTCTCTTTATTAAAGAAATTACTGCAGCCGTAACCAAAAGAGGTGGTATTTAGTTCGCCGCCACACACAGGACAGGGGATGCCCAGAGGTTTTCTGGTGGCGATTCCCTTGGAATCCTTACCGGTAAAGCGGTTAATCTGCCGGGCAATATTATCCGTCAAATCGCTGTTAATCATGGCAAGGGTCTCACTGCGGATATACTCCTCCAGTTTCTCCCTATACTGCTCCATGATAACGCTGCCGTTTACAATGCCCTCCAGCCCCTTCTCCCAGGATGCGGTCATCTTGGGATTTAACAGGGAAGGTACGGACATATTCACCACCTCAAAAATCATCTCACCAAGATTCTCCGGTGAGAGTACCTGCGTTTTATTGTTCAGGTTCAGATAGCCGATCTTAATCAGCTTTTTGATAATCTCTGCACGGGTTGCACTGGTACCGATACCGGTATTTTTTATCTGGGCACGAAGCTCCTCGTCCTCAATCAGATTTCCTGCATTTTCCATAGCAAGGATGATCGTACCGGAGGTATAACGCTTGGGCGGAGAGGTCTTACCCTCCCGGATAGCAAAAGAATCCACCAGCAGCTCATCCCCCTGCTTCAGCACATCTGCCAGCTCTAATAAACGCTGCTTTGCACTCTCGCTTTCCTCTTCCGGGTCATTTGACTTCGGTATACCACTGATTTCCATATATCCCTTGGATTTCAAAACCTTGGAGGAAGTGAAAAACTGCTCCTCTTTCACATCCACAACCAGCTTCACTGTCATATACTCCGCCGGTGGATAGAATATGCTTAAAAATCGTCTGCAAATCAGGTTAAATACATCTATATGCAGCTGGGACAACCCGGAAAGTCCACTGGTCTGTCCGGTAGGGATGATGGCATAATGGTCCGTAATCTTGGAATCATCCGTATACTGTGTCCTTTCCAGACCACTATATAAATGACTGTCCAGAATCTTCTGTACAAATTTCCGGGTAGGTTCATATTCGTTTAGTTTATATAAGTTCTTCCGAATTTCCTTTGCCACCGCCGTAGAAAGCACACGGGCATCCGTTCTGGGATAGGTGGTCAGCTTTCTCTCATACAAATCCTGAGCAATCTGCAGGGTCTGGTCCGGGCTGATTTTAAACAGCTTGGCACACTCCGCCTGAAGCTCTGCCAGGTTAAATAAAAGAGGAGCCTTTTTCTTGGAAATACTCTTCTCAATAGAGGAAACGATGGCCTTTTCTCCGGTCAGCTCGTCGATGAGCTGCTTGGCAGATTCTTCTTTTTTGAAGCCATTTTCCTTATATAGAAGCGGGGAATTGAAGTACTTAGACTTCTCCACTGCCTTCCACTCCGCGCCGATTTTATCCTCCGTAAAATTACCAATCACCCGATAAAAGGGTGTCTCCACAAAATCACGGATTTCCCTCTCACGGATAACAATCATGCCCAGCACACAGGTCATTACACGCCCCACAGCTATGGCAGTGTAAGACTTGGTAGCTGCCGCATCATTTAATAATCTGCCGTATTTCACGGATAAAACTCTGGAA
The DNA here is from genome assembly GCA_017461775.1 of Lachnospiraceae bacterium. GTDB lineage: Bacteria > Bacillota > Clostridia > Lachnospirales > Lachnospiraceae > Acetatifactor. The sequence continues at coordinate 14,106 of JAFTXD010000002.1, read as the reverse complement.
AAGTTAATTCCCAGCGCATAGTCCTCAATGGTACGCATAATACCGGATTTACCCAGGTTATCATAGTCCGACATGGGTCTGGCTTGGTCAATACCACGTTTGATTTCTTCATCCGTTTGTGAATCAATCCAGACACGTTTTTCCGTCATTCCTTCTCTGACACCGCCAAACTTTCGAATGTTTTCTTCGATGGTCTGACCTTCTTTTCCCGAGTCTCCTGCCCAGTACACGACATCAATATCTTCTCTGTGCAGAAGAGAATGAACGATATCATACTGTTGCTTCACACTATCGATGACACCATACTTATAATCCTTGGGCAGGAAGGGAAGATCCTCCAGACGCCACCTTTTGTACTTTTCATCATAGGCCTCGGGATAAAGCATTTCCACCAGATGACCCACACACCAGGAAATTACATATTCCGAATTTTCAATATAACCGTTCTGTCTGCCACTTACTCCCAGCACTCTGGCAAAGTCACGGGCAACGGACGGTTTCTCAGTAATAATCAGTTTTTTTGCCACGTAAGCTACTCCTTATCAAAAATAGTGATTCCTACAAATTTTGCTATGCTTGGCAATCATTCACAATTAACAAGAGGGTGTGATATTCACACCCTCTCGCATTATATCACTTATTTCTTGGTAATGTAACCCTGAGCTTTTAATAACTCTGCACAAAGTACTGCACCACCTGCAGCACCTCTTACGGTGTTGTGGGAAAGTCCTACAAACTTCCAGTCATATACGCTGTCCTCACGGATACGGCCTACGCTGACACCCATACCATTCTCATAGTTAACATCAAGCTGTACCTGAGGTCTGTTGTCCTCCTCTAAGTACTGGATGAACTGCTTTGGTGCGCTTGGAAGATTTAATTCCTGAGGTGCACCCTTAAAGTTTACAAGCTTTTCAATTAACTGCTCCTTGGTAGGCTGCTTTTTAAACTTAACAAATACAGCTGCGGTATGTCCGTTTAATACAGGTACACGGATACACTGACAGGTAATTACAGGGCTGGTAGCCGGCTTGATTACACCATCCTCAATCTGTCCCCAGATTCTGAGAGGCTCCTTCTCACTCTTCTCTTCCTCACCACCGATGTAAGGAATGATATTTTCTACCATTTCCGGCCAATCCTTGAAGGTCTTACCCGCACCGGAAATTGCCTGATATGTGGTGGCTACTACCTCGTATGGCTCAAATTCCTTCCAAGCGGTAAGAACTGGAGCATAGCTCTGGATAGAGCAGTTTGGCTTAACTGCAACGAAACCTCTGGTGGTTCCAAGGCGCTTCTTCTGGAATTCGATAACCTTCATGTGGTCAGGATTAATCTCCGGCACTACCATAGGAACATCAGGAGTCCATCTGTGAGCACTGTTATTAGAAACTACAGGAGTCTCAGTCTTTGCATAATCTTCTTCGATTTTCTTAATCTCGTCCTTGGTCATATCTACTGCAGAGAATACGAAATCTACCTTAGCAGCAACCTTCTCTACCTCATTAACATTCATAACAACGATATTCTTGACAGCTTCCGGCATCGGAGTGGTCATTTTCCAACGATCACCAACAGCCTCTGCGTAGGTCTTGCCTGCACTTCTTGGGCTTGCTGCGATGGTGGTTACTTCAAACCATGGATGATTCTCAAGGAGAGAGATAAATCTCTGACCAACCATACCGGTTCCGCCTAAAATACCAACTTTTAATTTTTCACTCATTTTTCATTTCCTCCTCATGCATTAATCTTCCGCAAGATACTCTTTGGAAGCTTTAATAACTTTATTCATTACCTCCATACCCGGTGCTCCGAGAGTCAATCGCTTCTCCACACAGGTCTGAAGGGAAATCGCATCATAAATATCCTCATCAAACTTATCACAAATACCCTTAAGCTCCTCTAAGGATAAATCATCAATGGCACAATTTTTATCGATACAATATAACACCAGCTGACCGATAATACCGTGGGCATCTCTAAAAGGAACACCCTTTAACACCAGATAATCTGCTGCATCTGTGGCATTGGTAAAGCCACCTAACGCACTCTTGGCCATTTTATCTTTTCTGAACTTCATGGTCTTAATCATGCCGGTAAAGAGCATGAGACAGTTCTGCGCCGTCTCCATGGCATCAAATGCCACCTCCTTATCCTCCTGCATATCCTTATTGTATGCAAGGGGAAGTCCCTTCATGGTAGTAAGCAGGCTCATCAGCGCGCCGTACACTCTTCCGGTCTTACCACGTACCAGCTCCGCAATATCCGGGTTCTTCTTCTGTGGCATGATACTGCTTCCTGTGGAATAAGCATCATCAATTTCCACAAACTGATACTCGTTGGTATTCCAGATAATAATTTCCTCGGAAAATCTGCTAAGGTGCATCATAATCAGGGAAAGTGCGGACAAAAACTCAATGAGGTAATCTCTGTCCGATACGGAATCCATGCTGTTTAAGGTGGGGCCTGCAAAGCCCAGAAGCTCTGCGGTATAATCTCTATCCAGCGGATAAGTGGTACCTGCCATGGCACCGGCGCCTAAAGGACAATAGTTCATGCGCTCATAAATATCTTTAAGCCTTGAGCGATCTCTCTTAAACATCTCAAAATACGCACCATAGTGATGAGCAAGGGTGGTAGGCTGTGCCTTCTGCAAATGGGTAAAGCCCGGCATATAGGTCTCCACGTTCTCTTCCATGGTTGTTAAAATCGCCTCTAAAAGCTCCTTTAACAGGGCATCGGTATTTAGCACCTGCTCTCTGGTGTAAAGTCTCATATCCAGTGCCACCTGGTCGTTACGGCTTCTGCCGGTGTGCAGACGCTTGCCGGCTTCCCCGATACGATCTATCAGGTTAGCTTCCACAAAGCTGTGGATATCCTCGTACTTCGGATCAATCTCCAAGGCGCCGCTTTCCACATCTGCAAGAATACCTTCTAAGCCTTTGATAATAGCTTCCTTATCCTCTGCGGTGAGTATTCCCTGCTTTGCAAGCATGGTCACATGCGCAATACTGCCCTGAATATCCTGTTTGTACAGTTTCTTGTCAAAATTGATGGACGCATTAAAATCATAAACCATTTGGTCCGTATCCTTGGTAAAGCGTCCGCCCCACAAACTGGCCATAATTTTTCCTCTTTTCACATTTACTTTGAATAGTTATATCACATTTGACACTTTAATGCAATAGAGTGAATATACTAAAATAAATGGAATTATCGAGTAAGTTTATGTCAAAAAATATCTTAAGCCTTCGTCACGTCGCCTACTCCTACCATACCACCCAGGGAGAAACCCTTGCCCTGAAGGATATTTCTTTCGATATAAAGCAGGGGGAATTCGTGGCACTGGTAGGCCCCAGCGGCTGTGGAAAAACCACCCTTTTGTCTCTTATATTCGGACTTCTCACGCCTCAGTCCGGCAATATTATTCTACCCCACAAAGAAGATGGTGCAGGAAATTCCATCGGTTATATGCTCCAGAGAGACCATCTTTTTCCCTGGCGCACCATATATCAGAATGCCATCCTTGGACTGGAAATTCAAAAAAAGCTGACACCTGCTACCAAGGCATATGTAGAGCACCTGTTGGAAGAATATGAGCTTTCCGACTTTTCGGACAAATATCCCGACCAGCTCTCCGGCGGAATGAAGCAAAGAGCAGCTCTTATCCGCACACTGGCACTAAATCCGGATATTCTTCTTTTGGATGAACCTTTTTCTGCACTGGATTATCAGACCCGCTTAAATGTTTCCGATGATATCTGTAAAAGAATCCGCAAAGCCGGAAAAACCGTTATATTAATCACCCACGACCTTTCCGAAGCCATCAGCCTTTCCGATCGCATCCTGGTACTCTCCAAAAGACCCTCCACTATCAAATACGAGCTGCAAATCGACCTAGACGATGCACACAGACACCCGGTACGTTCCCGTACAACCAGACAATTTGGTGAATACTTCAATATTTTATGGGAGGAATTGCAGAATGAATCAGAACCAGCCAAGTAATCATGAGCTTTTCATAAAGGCCCACAAGCGCCATCATTTTCTGGTAGGCTTTTACCGCATTATGCTCTTTGTAGTTTTTCTTATCCTCTGGGAATACAGTGCCCGGGCAGAGCTTATTGACAGTTTTTTCTTCTCCAGTCCCAGCGGAATTCTGGCCTGTATATATCGTCTGGCATCGGAAGAAAATCTCCTGTTTCATATCTCTACCACGCTTTTTGAAACCACGGTAAGTTTTCTGCTGGTGATGCTGATAAGCCTGCTTACCGCCTCCCTGCTTTGGTATTCCGACTACTTTTCCGAAGTATTGGAGCCCTACCTTGTAATACTGAACAGTCTGCCCAAATCCGCCCTTGCGCCCCTACTCATTGTATGGCTTGGTACAGGAACCAAAACCATCATTATCGCAGGTATCTCCGTAGCGGTTTTCGGCTCTATTATCAGTGTGTTTACCAGCTTTAAGCAGACAGATAAGGATAAAATCATGCTCATGGAGACTCTGGGCGGAAATAAGGGGGATGTCTTCTTTAAACTGATTCTCCCCTCCTCCCTCCCACAGCTAATCAGTATCGCCAAGGTCAATATCGGTCTGGCACTGGTGGGCGTCATCATCGGTGAATTTCTGGCAGCCAGAAGAGGTTTGGGATACCTGATTATCTATGGTTCCCAGGTTTTTAAGCTGGATATGGTGATTTCTTCCATTTTGATTCTATGCATCATAGCCTTTGGATTTTACAAAATTATTCAGTTTTTTGAACATGGTCATAAAAAGAAAAACCACGCTCCCTCATAAGGAGCGTGGAACCATTTTAATTATAAAATACTTTTTTCACAGACTGGATAACCCTTTCTCCATCAAAGGGCTTGGCAATAAAGTCATCTGCACCCTTCTCAAAGGCCTGCAATCTGGTAGCATTATTATCCTGACTGGAGCAGGCAATCACCTTGATATAAGGGTATTTTTTCTGCAAAATGCTGGTGGCAGAAATACCATCCATCACCGGCATAATCAAATCCATAAACACAATATCCGGATGGAACTGCTCCACCATCTTAAACATCTCATCCCCATCCGCGGCTTCTCCGCACTGGAAGGACTCCGTCTTTAAGATTTCTATGAGATACTCTCTCATATACTGGGAATCATCCACAATCAGAATCTTAGGCTTCCGGTTCTTTTTCTCCTTCTGCTTCAGCTTGAAATTACGCTTATTATCATACATATTGGCATCTGCCGCATTTAAAAGCACTTCCATACTGCAATTCACAATATTATTGGACATTGCATAACCATATGCATAACTAATTTGCGCCTGGCCATCCTCCAGACTCATGCGGATGCGCTTGTTGTATTTGCTTACTTCTTCCTCAATACGGTTAATCACAAGCTTTACCACTGCCTCGTCTACATTCTGCAGCACTGCCACAAATTCATCGCCGCCATAGCGTCCTACGAAATCCTCCTCACGGATTGCCTTCCTTAAAATTCCTCCAAATTTCTTGATTAAAATATCGCCCTCTACATGTCCCAGTTTATCATTGACCTCCTTCAGGTTATTTAAGTCAATCATGATACAGCAGGTAACTCCCTTGGAAAGATCCTGATTCTTTAAGACCTCTTCGCAACGGCTCTTATTGGGCAGACCGGTATGTAAATCCAGATACGCCTTTTCTGTCAGCTGCATCTGCTGCTTCATATTGGCACGGTAGAGCTCATTATAGGTATCCGCCAGCACATAAAACTCATAAGAACCTCCCTTGGTAAGAGGCCGGTTCTCCTTAAATGCTCTTAACACCCTACGGAAAGGAAATACCACGAAATATGCCATGGAAACAAAAAGTAAAATATTAAATCCCATCATACAGTACATCAGCACTCTCTGCTGGTGCACATACATTCCCAGAGTATTTGTAGCATGTACCTGCTGGGACATATACCGCTCCTCCACCAGTGCCGCTGCCTGGTCGATATAGCTGTGAATATCCGTCTTCGCAGCCTGATAAAATTCACCATAAAGCATGGTATGAGCCTTCTCCAACTGCTGTGGCTGTTCTCTGAGCATATCCACATGGAACAGCTGTGCATCCGAAACATCCGCAGGTAAAATCATACTGCTTAGCTTTCCATTGGCCACTACCAAAAGCTTCATAATATAACAATCTGTATTTTTCAGCCCAGAGGATATCTCTACCGCCTCTGCCAGATACTTATACACATCGTCATTATTGTGATATACAGAAATCGTTTTTAATGCATCCTCATATGTTTTTCCATCATCAAATGCTTCAAAATACTTGTATACATAGTTTTCATCGATATTATTATAGAACTTCTCTACCATATTGGTCATCACGTCCGTGGTGTTCCGTATAGTATTGATGCATTCTATACAAGTAGCATACTCCTGAGTAGAATCATCAAAGCTGTCAAAGCTATTGAAAATCTCCGTGGTAATCAACAAACTTCCTACAATAAGTACAGCAGAAAGAAGAATATAAAAAATATTAACCTGTGTAATTCTTGGGGCAAGTGTACGAATACGTTTGTCCTTACTCTTTTCCTTCTTCATAATCCTATGAATGTTCCCCCTCTACAGCCTTGCGAAAATCATCTATGGAAGCCTCAAAACATTGCAGCATCTTGGGAGAAAACTCGCCGCATTCTCCGTTTTTTATCATTTGAATGGTTTCTTCCACGCTGTATGCATCCTTATAAACTCGTTTACTTACAAGTGCGTCAAATACATCTGCCACAGCTACCGCCTGTGCCCAGATGGGGTTATCTTCTCCCACCAGTCCATCCGGGTATCCCTTACCATCATACCTCTCATGGTGATGTCTTACAATATCATAACAGTACTGATAGAAACTGCTGTGCTCCTGCTTAAAGGAATCCAGAATCTGGCATCCATACAGTGTATGACGCTTCATTTCTGCATACTCCTCTTCTGTCAGCTTGCCCGGCTTTAACAAAATCGCATCGGGGATGGCCACCTTTCCGATATCATGTAATGCAGAAGCATTCACAATATTCGTCACGTCCTCTTCCGTCAAATTATATTCCGGATAATTTTCCATTACCTTCTTCATGATAATCTTGGTAAAATTCTGTACACGCTTTACATGCTCACTGGACTCCAGACTTCTAAATTCCACTACAGAACCAAGAGCATTTACCAGAAAATCACTGCTCTTGCGAAGCTGCTCACGACTCCGACGAAGTCTCTCCTGACTAAGTACCAATTCTCTGGTACGCACCTCTAAAAGGTCCTCCATATGATTTTTCGTCTGGAACAGCTGAATCACGTTCTGGGCACGCTGGAATACGATTCTGTGGGAAAATGGCTTATATACCACATCCGAACAGCCATATTCATAGGCCTTTTCTTCCTCCTGCAGCGTGGTCTCTCCGGTAATCATAATCACCGGAATGGTATTCATATACCCCTCTTCCTTCATTTCCTTAAGAACATCCAGACCGCATTTTTTCGGCATTACCTGGTCTAAGAAAACAACGGCAATTTCCTCCGAGTATTTCTTCACCAGCTCTATGGCAGCTTCTCCATCTCCAGCCTCCAAAATGGAATACTGCTCCTCAAATATCATTCGAAGTATGTCTCTATTTATTTCTGAATCATCTACGATCAGAACCTTATCTGCAACCATATGTATATCCTCCAAAGAAATATTTCTCGTTCTTCTTTAAAAACATACTTGGTACTATTATACCACTAATTTTCAGACAAAAAAACCCCAAACATTTCATTTTTCCGAAATGTTTGAGGTTTTCTTACTAAGCTGAAAATGGGACTCGAACCCACGACCCCTTCATTACGAGTGAAGTGCTCTACCGACTGAGCTATTTCAGCATTAGCATGAATTGGGGAATTCAAGATGTCTATTTAAGACTTCTTCATTATACGTTCAAAAGTTCCATTTTGCAACATAAAATTCACTATTTTATTCAAATATTACCGCAGATTACGACAATTTCTACGAAAAACCTATTTATCTAAGTGAACATCCATCTGTGGGAAAGGAATGGAAATACCAGCTTCATCCAGAGTATACTTCACATTTTCGGCAAGCCAGCCTCTTACATCCCAGTAATCCGCACTATTTACCCAGCATCGCACATTCAAGTCCACACTGCTTGCTGCCAGCTCACTTACGAAAACATTACAGGTTCCGTTCTGCAAAATTTTGTCGTTGGAGCTCATCAGCTTCATAATTGCTTCCTTCGCCACACGGATATCGGAATCATAGGAGATACCAACAGGAATATCAATTCTTCTGGTGGTCTGGGTAGAAACATTGGTAATACTGTTGTTTGCCAAAGTGCCGTTGGGGAGAATTACCGTTTTATTATCCCCGGTAAGTAAGGTGGTGTAGAAAATATGCACCTCATGTACCGTACCTTCATTGCCTGCAGCATCGATAATATAATCACCGATTTTGAAAGGCTTTAATACTAAAATCAAGACGCCCCCTGCAAAATTGGACAGACTGCCCTGTACCGCAAGACCGATAGCCACACCGGCAGAACCAAGAAGTGCTACCACACTGGCTGCATCCACGCCCAGATTGGTGGCAAGCAAAAATACCAGCACCACATACAGACCAATCTTGATAAAGGAGTCCACAAAGGTGATCACACTAAGGTCTGCATCTGCCTTTTCCATGGCTTTTTTCACAACCCTGCGTACAACCTTGATTACCTGCGCACCAACAAGGAACAGTACAACTACAAACAGCACTCTCATACCAAAGCTTAAAATTTTCCCCGGCAAATCATAAAGTGCATTCTTCAAACCGCCGAGGGCTGCAGTTTCAGCTGTCAATAATACATTCATCATCGTTATTTCTTCGCGCCTTTCTTAACTGTTTTTTCTTTTTTGATAATGGTTTTCTTACGGATACGCTCTGCAATTACCTTTTCCAGCTCCTCCTCGGTATAAGGAACAAAACGTAAAATGCTTAAGGATAAAGGTGCCAGTCTCACTTCAATGGACTGATCCTTTGCATCCCAAACAATATCCTCTGCCTTCTTCACTCTGGAATTTACAACACCACTTCCGCCAAACTTCACATCATCGGTATTGAAAATCTCCTTATACTTGCCTTCATAAGGAACTCCGGTACGAATGGTCTGCTCTTTTCCTGCAAAGTTAGCAACCACCACCAGAATATCATCTTCCCAGATACCCTTACGCATATAAGATAAATAGCAGTCATTGCCAGAGATACAATTCAGCCACGCAAAGCCTTTAGGGGAATCATCCAGCGCATAAAGAGCCTCTTCCTTGCGATACAACTCATTCAGCTGCTTATAGCAGTCAGCAACACCCTTATGGGCCGGCTCCTTATAAAGCTCCCACTGCAAGGTACGTGCTTCATTAAACTCATCAAATTCTGCCACGTCCTGGCCCATAAACAGAGCCTTTTTACCGGGATGGGTCATCATATAAGCATAGGTCAGCTTAAGTCCTGCAAACTTCTCCTCCAAAGTACCCGGCATCTTACCAATCATGGTGGCCTTACCATGTACCACCTCATCATGGGAGAATACCAGCATAAATTTCTCACTGTATGCATAAATCATACTGAAGGTCAGCTCGCCGTGACGACCGCTTCTAAAGTATGGGTCTGTCTTGATATACTCTAAGTAGTCGTTCATAAAGCCCATGTTCCACTTCAGATCAAAGCCCAATCCGTCATCATCCAAATCCCCGGTAATCTTAGGGAATGCAGTACTTTCCTCTGCAATAGAAAGTACACCCGGATTACGCTTCTTCATGATGGAATTTAAGTGTTTAATGAACTCAATGGCCTCTAAATTCTCATTGCCACCATAAATATTGGCAACCCACTCACCATCATTTTTTCCATAATCCAGATAAAGCATACTTGCCACTGCATCCATACGGATACCATCCACATGATACTTCTCCACCCAGAAAAGTGCATTGGCAATCAGATAGTTGGAAACCTCAGGTCTACCGTAGTTATAAATCAATGTTCCCCAATGAGGATGACTTCCTTTTCTTGGGTCAAGATGCTCATAAAGGCAGGTACCGTCAAAGTTAGATAAACCATGAGTATCTCTGGGGAAGTGTGCAGGAACCCAGTCCAGAATCACACCAATGCCCGCCTTGTGGAGTTCATTGACGAAATACATGAAATCCTCCGGCTCACCATATCTGGCAGTCGGTGCATAATATCCGATGACCTGATATCCCCAGGAACCATCAAAAGGATGCTCCATTACCGGCATCAGCTCCACATGGGTATAGCCCATTTCCTTCACGTAAGGAATCAGCTTGTCCGCAATCTGGCGGTAGTTTGCGTAAGGTCTTTCATCCCCCGGTGCCACAAAGGAGCCTAAATAAAGCTCGTATACGCTCATAGGCACATTGCCGGTCTGAAATTCTTTTCTACCCTCGATAAACTTCTTATCCTCCCACTTAAAGGAAGTGATATCTGCAATTACACTGGCGGTATCCGGGCGAAGCTGTGCCGCATTACCGTACGGGTCCGCTTTCAGGTACGTAAGACCACCTTTTACCTTTAATTCGAATTTATAATTATCACCTGGCTTGGCATCCGGGATAAACAGCTCGAAAATACCGGAATCCCACAATCTTCTCATCTGATGGATTCTGCCATCCCACAGATTAAAGTCACCTACCACACTGACACGCACTGCATTTGGTGCCCACACTGCAAAAAGGGTACCTGCTTCCCCATCCAGCACGTAAGGATGTGCTCCCAGCTTTTCATAGATGGTGTAATGAATACCCGCATTAAATTTCTCCGTATCCTCCTTGGTAATCACCGGTTCATGACGGTATGCATCCTTGTAAATGGCTTTGGTGCCATCCTCTCTGTAGGCAGTATAATAATACAACCCGATTTTCTTCTCAGGAATCAGCACCGCGAAATAACCGTCCTGGTCCGCTATCTCCATTTCATAGGCCTGCTCCGTTTCTACCAAGGTCAGGGTCACTCTCACAGCTCCCGGGAAAAAACACTGCACCAAAGTGCTGTTTCCGGACTTATGAGGTCCAAGAAGGGCGTGAGGATCATCACTTTCTGAATAAATAATCTCTTCGATTGTGGGCCAATACATTAATTTATATAATTTACTATCCATAACTTCCTCCCTATATCTGATGAATGAATAAACCGCTTCTAAGCTTCGGCTCAAACCAGGTAGACTTAGGTGGCATCAATAAATCTGCATCTGCCACGCCAAAAAGCTCATAAATGGATGTAGGATACATGGAAAATGCCACCTCCATATCCTGGGAAACTCTTCGCTCCAATTCTGAAAGACCACGGATACCTCCTACAAAATCGATACGCTTGTCCGTCTTCGGATCACCGATACCAAGCACCGGTCCCAGCAGATAATCCTGTAAAATGGACACATCCAGTCCCTTTACCGCATCTTCACTCATAAGAGCCTCCTTAGCTTCTAAAACATACCACTTCCCATCCAGGAACATACCGAACTGTCCCTTTTTCTCCGGCTTCACAGGCGCAGCTGCCTCAGCTACTGTAAAATCTTGAGAAATACGTTTTAAATAGTCCTCCTTGGATAAACCGTTCAAATCCTTCACCACGCGATTATAATCCATAATCGCAAGTTCATCGGAAGGGAACAGTACGGACAGGAAGTAGTTAAATTCCTCCTCTCCGGTATAGGAAGGATTCTCCTGACGTCTCTTCATTCCTACCTTCACCGCGGAAGCACATCTGTGATGCCCGTCTGCAATATAGATGGCATTCATCTGTGCAAACAACTGACAAAGCTCAGAAACTCTGTCCTCTTCACGAATCACCCATACTCTGTGGATAATTCCGTCCTCAGAGGCAAAATCATACACAGGTGTCGTGCTGACTACAGCCTTTACAATCTCGTTTACTCTGTCACTGCTTCTGTAAGCTAAGAAAATCGGTCCGGTCTGGGCACTACAGGTATCCACGTGACGGATACGGTCAAGCTCCTTATCCGCTCTGGTATTCTCATGCTTCTTTATGATATTGTTTGCATAATCATCAATGGATGCGCAGGCTACGATGCCCTTCTGGCTTCTGCCATCCATTACCTGCTCATAAATATAATAACAGGGAGTCTCCTCCTGTATAAATTTCTTCTCTGCAATCCAGGAATCTAAAAGCTCTCTGGCCTTATCATATACCCTGTCATCATAGGTATCTACCTCTGGAGGGAAAGAAGTTTCCGCCCGGTCGATAGCAAGGAAGGAATCCGGATTGTTTTTTACTACTTCTACTGCCTCTGCCCTGTTATAAACATCATAGGGAAGCGCAGCAATTTTTGATACATAAGCCTCGCATGGGCGATATGCTTTAAAAGGTCTGATGGTTGCCATATGTACACCACTCCTAACAATTTTTTATATATTAAGTTTATCATTTCAAACTATACAACTCAAGACTTTAGTGCTAGAATATTTAAAGTAATTTACATTTTGGAGGTATATATGACAGAGGAAAATCGTAAAATATTAGAACGAATTAACGCATATTCTGAAAAAACCTTAGGAGAAATCGACCCACAGAAGGTTCCGGTATCTGAGCAGATTGCAACCCTTCGTCCCATTATGGAAGAAATTGCAAGTGAAAAAGGAATCTCCTTAGAGGACATGTTCATCCTTTACATGGATTTACAGACCGAGGCCAGCGTTGCTACCCAGAAGAAGCTTGTGGAAAGCTTATCGGATGTCAATAATGGTGAAGGTTCTCCCCTTCTTTTCCGTTAATCATTTCTGCATCATAAAAGGCTTGCCGCACCAAAACGACAAGCCTTTTTTACATCCTATTTCACAACTCTTACTCTGAATACTCCGTCAATCGCATTTAATTTTGCAACGATTTCTTCATTTACCGGAGTCTCAATATCCATCATGGTATAAGCTACTTCACCCTTGGACTTGTTGGTCATATCGGTGATGTTGATGCCAGCTTCACCCATGCATGCGGTAAACTTGGTAATCATGTTTGCCACATTCTTGTGGAATACTGCTACACGACCAGCCTTGGTACAAACACCCATATCACATGCCGGATAGTTTACACTGTTGATAATGTTACCGTTCTCTAAGTAATTCATCATCTGCTTTACAGCCATCTTTGCACAGTTATCTTCTGCTTCCTCAGTACTAGCGCCAAGATGAGGCATTACGATACAGCCTTCCTGTCCGGCGGTAGTAGGATTCGCGAAGTCAGTTACATACTTGCGAACCTTCTTTGCTGCAATTCCCTTTAACAGCTCAGCTTCGTCTACAAGTAAATCTCTTGCAAAGTTTAAGATGATTACGCCATCCTTCATCTTGTTGATAGCGTCCTTGTTAATCATATGCTTGGTAGAATCCATCAGCGGAACATGTACAGTGATGAAATCACAATTTGCATAAATATCATCCAGATTGTAAACATGCTTTACATCTCTGGAAAGGCTCCATGCTGCATTTACAGAAAGATATGGGTCATAACCATATACCTCCATGCCAAGGTGAACTGCTGCATTTGCAACCTTAACACCGATGGCACCAAGACCGATGATACCCAGCTTCTTTCCTGCGATTTCGGTACCGGCAAACTTACTCTTTGCCTTCTCAGCAGTCTTAGAAACATTCTCATCGTCCTTATTTTCCTTCACCCAGTCGATACCGCCTACGATATCACGGGATGCAAGAAGCATACCTGCAAGTACAAGCTCCTTAACACCATTTGCATTAGCACCCGGAGTATTAAATACTACGATACCCTTCTCTGCGCATTTATCACAAGGAATGTTGTTGGTACCTGCACCGGCTCTGGCTACTGCTAAAAGCTTTTCTGAAAGTTCCATCTCATGCATAGATGCACTACGAACAAGAATACCTTCTGCTTCATTTACATTATCATTAATTTTATAATCTGTTGTAAGATTCTCTAAACCTACTTTAGAAATAGGGTTGAGACAATTCACCTGAAACATATGTCAAATACTCCCTTATGCGTTTTCTTCTTCAAACTTCTTCATGAACTCTACAAGCTTCTCCACACCTTCGATTGGCATTGCATTATAGATGC
>JAFTXD010000036.1 GCA_017461775.1 Lachnospiraceae bacterium | reverse complement strand
TCGTTGCAGCTAAGAAGGCTGAGCTTCAGAAGGAATTATTCGAGAAGATTAAAGAAGGCGATGTTGTAGAAGGAACCGTTAAGAATGTAACTGATTTTGGTGCATTCATCGATTTAGGCGGTGCTGACGGCTTACTCCACATCTCCGAGATGAGCTGGGGAAGAGTGGAGCATCCTAAGAAGGTATTCAAGGTTGGCGATAAGCTTGATGTATTAGTGAAGGAAATTTCCGGCAACAAGATTGCTCTTTCTTTAAAGTTTGATGATGCAAATCCTTGGAAGGATGCAGCAGAGAAGTACGCAGTTGGTATGGAAGTAACCGGTAAGGTTGCTAGAATGACTGACTTCGGTGCATTCGTTGAGTTAGAAGCAGGCGTAGATGCTCTTCTTCATGTATCTCAGATTTCTAAGGAGCATATTGAGAAGCCATCTGACGTATTAAAGGTTGGCGATGAAATCACTGCTAAGGTTGTAGATTTCAACGAAGCTGATAAGAAGATTTCTTTAAGCATCAAGGCTATGTTTGCTCCGGAAGCAAAGGAAGAGGATGACGCAGATGTTGCATCTGTAGATATCGAGGCAGTAATTGCAGAAGATGCTGAATAATTATCTAGGTGAATAGATATGGTATATGATTACGAGTACTTTAAAAAGCAGGTCTATGCTTTAACCTCCATCGATTTGAATGCTTACAAAGAGAAGCAGATGAAGAGACGTATTGATACGTTGATTTCGAAACATAAAATCGAAGGATATGACAAATATGTACAGGGACTGAAGGATGATAAGGCGCTGTTCGAGGAGTTTGTAAATTATATTACAATCAACGTATCAGAGTTTTATCGTAATCCTGACCAGTGGAAGATGCTGGACGAGCAGATTTTTCCGGAGTTAATCCAGAAATTCGGCAAGAACCTTAAGATTTGGAGTGCTGCCTGTTCCACAGGCGACGAGCCATATTCTTTGGTGATGGCGCTTTCCAAGCATGTGCCTTTGAATCAGATTAAGATTATTGCTACAGACCTTGACAAGCAGGTTATCGCGAAAGCGAAGGTGGGCTTATACAATGCCAAGAGTATTGCTGCGGTTCCGGAGGAATTCAAGAAGAAATACTTCACCCAGGTAGGCCCTTCCTACAAGATATCCGATGAGATTAAGGCTCGTGTTGAATTTAAGGAACACAATCTTTTAAAGGATACCTATCCTTCCGACTGTCACTTAATCGTGTGCAGAAATGTACTGATTTACTTTACAGAGGAAGCAAAGGACGAGGTGTTCGTGAAGTTCCAGAAGAATTTGAAGCTGGGGGGCTTCTTATTCATCGGCAGTACGGAGCAGATTATTAATCACCGTGATATGGGTTATGGCAGAAAGAGTTCGTTCTTTTACGAGAAGGTTTAGAAACAAAAAGAAAAGCTGTGAATTTCGGAAGAAATTCACAGCTTTTAAAATTTAGTAGTTTTGCATCAAAACAGACAATATATGATTGGCATACTTGGTAAATGCCGGTCTGTCCCGCTTGAGTTCATCGGTAACTTCGAAGAACAGCTCCTTGCTCTTATATTCCCGCTTGAAGAAGGGCTCAATGATGTAACTCCACTGTGGCAGGTAGGAGGAGTACTTTCTGGTGTAGCAAGTGGCACTGGTGGCCTGCATGCGGTGGTCCTTGTCCACGAAGCTTGCTACGGATTTGTGAAGTGCCACATCCTCGGCGGGAAGATAATAGTAATCCTTGTAATTAGAGTAGAAGTACTTTAATTCTTCCTCATAGATGGGGACGCGAATCTGTCCTTCGGTGCCGTTGCCCTTAAAATACAGGCTGCCCCATGCGCAGGAAATTTCCTGGGGAAGGGGAACGGGGAACACCACGGTCATAAGGAGCTCTTGGTGCTTTTTGCCGGATAAATCCTTATAGGAATTAGCCTGTACCTTTCTGGCCTTGACCTCGCTGTGGAACAGGTCGTAGTAAGAGAGCACCGGCAGAATCTGAAGCATTCCTTTGATATCCTCAAAATTGTGTAGGAGCAGACAGTCCTGTGCGTATTCTGTAGGATTCTTTACATAATCGTGATAAATGCCGATAAGTTCGCCACCACTGAAGGTATCCTCTCTGTTAAGCCCAAGGAACAGTTCAATGGTCTTTTGCTTGCAGTTGGGCAGCTTTAGGAAATATTTGTAGGGGGAGATACGCTTGTAGATATCCAGTCCCTCATATTCGTCAAAGTTATAGGGAAGCCCGAGAAGCTGACATTTCTGGGTAATAAAGGGTAAATCAAAATTATTACCGTTAAAATGTATCAGATAGCGGTAATCCTTTGCAAAATCGAAAAAGGATTCCAGTACTGCCTTCTCGTCCTCATAGTTTTCCGCAAACCACTGGCGGATATACCAATGCTCCCCAGTGTAAAAGGCACACCCAATCAGGTATAGGCAAGCACCCTTAGCGGTAAAGCCTGTAGTCTCTATATCCAGAAAAAGTGCTTTATCCAGGGGCAAATGACGCTCTAAAGGATAAGCAATATCAAAATTTTCAACCTGTGCGCAAATCGATTTCATACCTAACCCCATTTCTATTAAATCTTTCTTCATAATCGTACCATAAAATCATAAAAATCTGTAGTATTTTGTTTGAAAAAATAGTAAAATTAAAGGAATAAAAACTCACAACATTCAGAGAAAGGTAGGAGAAGTATGGCAAGAGCATCCTTTATAGGTGGTGTACACCCATATGATGGTAAGGATTTATCCAAGGATAAAACCATTAAGACCATATTGCCCAAGGGAGATATGGTGTATCCATTATCCCAGCACATTGGAGCTCCTGCAACGGCGATTGTCGCAAAGGGCGACAGAGTTCTTGTAGGGCAGAAGATTGCGGAGGCGACCGGATTTGTATCAGCACCCATTTATGCTACGGTATCCGGTACCGTTAAAAATATTGAACCGAGAAGAGTTGTCACAGGTGACAGCATAATGAGTATCATTGTGGAGAACGATGAGCTTTACGAGGAAGTGGAGATGAAGCCCCTAAAGCCTTTGGAGCAGATGACTTCAGAGGATATCGTAAATGCCGTAAAGGAAGCGGGCATCGTAGGTATGGGCGGCGCTGGCTTCCCAACCTTTATCAAGCTCTCTCCCAAGGAGCCGGACAAGATTGATTATGTGATTGCAAACTGTGCAGAGTGTGAACCTTATCTGACCTCGGACTACCGTCGTATGATGGAGGAGCCGGAGAAAGTGGTGGGCGGTCTTAAGATCGTGCTGAAGCTGTTCAAAAATGCACTTGGTATTTTGGCAGTGGAGGACAATAAGCCGGATTGTATTAAGCTTCTTAGAGAGCTGACAAAGGACGAACCCCGTATCGTGGTGAAGTCCTTAAAGACCAAGTATCCTCAGGGTGCGGAGCGTACCCTTATTTTTGCTACCACAGGAAGACAGATTAACTCTAAGATGTTGCCTGCGGATGCTGGCTGCGTGGTAAATAACGTGGATACCATCTGCGCTATCTACAGAGCGGTAACAGAGGGCAGACCTTTGATGGAAAGGGTGGTCACCGTGACAGGTGACGCTATCGCGGAGCCTCAGAACTTTAAGATTCGTATCGGTATGAATTATGCCCAGCTGGTCGAAGAAGCGGGCGGCTTTAAGAAGGAGCCGGAGAAGATTATCTGCGGCGGTCCTATGATGGGCTTTAGTATGTTTGGATTGGATGTACCATCCACCAAGACTTCTACAGCACTTTTATGCTTAACCCACGATGAGGTGTCTGCAAGTGAGCCGGGACCATGTATTAACTGTGGCCGCTGTGTAGAGGTGTGCCCGGGCAGAATCGTGCCCAGCAAGGTGGC
>JAFTXD010000035.1 GCA_017461775.1 Lachnospiraceae bacterium | reverse complement strand
TAACAGGAGACTGTAATTCCTGCGCTGTTAAAAGAACGGACTTTGTCCACTCTAAGTTGTTGATGTTGAACTGGCCAACTGCATAGTGACCTGCTTTTGCTTTTTTGAGCATTTCGCTTGCTGAAACTAACATAAGACATTCCCTCCATGTACGTTAATTTTTAACATCTATGCTCACTATAACACATTCTGTCAAAAAAGAAAACCTATTTGTTAAATTTTTACCAAATTTATCCGCAAAAATTATGCAAGAGCACCGTGTAAGAAAAGCTCAATATCTTCCACTGCCTGGGTCTCATCCTGTCCTTCTGCGGTAACAGTAACGGTCTCACCATTATCCAGGCCGAGTCCCATCATGCCCATGATACTTTTTGCATTCACTTTTTTGCCGTTAGACTCCAGATAAATACGGCTGTCATACTTGCTTGCTACCTGCACCAGTACTGCTACCGGTCTTGCCTCAAGTCCGTTCTGTAACTTGATTTCCACTGATTTTTTTGTCATAATCTCCTCCTCTTGTGTACTGCATATCCATTCACAGTATCACATCCTTTGGCACATTCTGCCTTTCTCTCTACATAAAACACTTTCGTGTCATGTTCTGATTTTCTCTGCAAGCTCACTCAGCTTACGCAGTCTGTGATTTACACCGGATTTGCCCACCTGTGGGTCCAGATACTCTCCCAGCTCCTTTAAGCTGGCCTCCGGGTATTCCAAGCGCACCTCTGCCATCTGTCTAAGCGAAGGTTGCAAATTCTGCAGACCATAGTGGTCTCTGAGATACTCAATATCCTCAATCTGCCGATTGGCGGCGTTTACCGTCTTGGTAATATTGGCAGCCTCACAGTTCACCTTCCGGTTAATGGAATTGCGCATATCCTTTAAAATACGCAGATTTTCCAGATTCATAAGCGCCACCGGGGCTTCCATAATGTTAAGGAGCTCTACAATGCTTTCGCTTTCCTTGATATAAACCACAAAATATTTCTTACGCAGAATAATTCTGGCTTCAATATGAAATTCTCCGATAATCTCCTGAAGCTGAAGGGCCTTTGCCTCATCGGTACAGACAAACTCCAGATGATACCCCTTCTCTGGGTCACTCATGGAGCCCACGCCCAAAAAGGCTCCCCGAAGGAACGCTCTTTTGCAGCAGGAATTCCGAAGCAATGTCTCATCCACCGGCTCACTTAAGTCCCCAATGGTGTCAAACAACAGCTCCAACTCCTCTTCTCCAACAGCACAGTCCGCCTCTATATTAAATGCTTTTTTTAATAATGTAAAGGCTTTTGTTACCGTACTTTCATTTTCTGTCTGAAATCCTACAAAAAAGGCTCCGTCTTTATCTTTACCATATTGTCCACAAAAATGCAAGATGGCAGATAATTCTGCCACCCTGCAATGTCTTGCAATATTTGTATGCTTTGCTAATTCTTCTTTTACATTATAAGAAAAGGACATTTACATTCTCCTCTTATTTATTTTCCCCGATAATCTACGTCTCTGTGATGAATGGTGATACCATAATTCCCCTGGTCCTTCATCCGCTTATATAACTCATTTGCCAAAGTTACGCTGCGGTGCTTGCCGCCGGTACAACCGATAGCCACCACCAGACGATATTTCCCCTCTTTTACATAGTTGGGCAAAAGAAACTCCAGCATATCCGACAGCTTAGCAAGAAATGTCTCGGATTCTGCAAAGCTCATCACATAATCCTGCACTGCCTTGTCATTTCCGGTCTGGGTCTTCAGCTCATCAATATAAAATGGATTGGGCAAAAAGCGTACATCAAATACCAAATCCGCATCTGCCGGAATACCATGCTTAAATCCAAAGGAGATTACATTAATCATCAGACTGTTGTAATCCTTATCCTTCACAAAAATGCGATCCAGCTCCTCCTTCAGCTCTCGGGTTAAAAGAGTGGAGGTATCGATGACGTAATCCGCCATCTTCTTGATTTCCTTCAGCACTTCCCGCTCACGACGCACACCGTCCTCGATACGGTCCCCTTCGGAATTCAAGGGATGAAGTCGTCTGGTTTCCTTATATCTCTTAATCAGTACTGCTTCACTGGCATCCATGAAGAGAATTTCGATGGTATGCCCCTGCTTTCTCAAGTCCGCAATAATCCTGGTCGTGCCCGCAAAGGATTCCCCTGCTCTGGCATCCAGCCCCAACACAACTTTGGTAATATTGTTTTCCGGCATGGCGCAAAGCTGCACAAATTTGTCAATCAGAGACACTGGCAGATTATCTACACAATAATAGCCTGCATCCTCCAGCATTTTTAATGCGGTACTCTTTCCACCGCCACTCATACCGGTAATCACTACAAATCGCATCTGTATCCCTTCCCCCTAAGATTCCAAATAAATAACTTCCGGCTCTAATGTAACACCTGTCTTCTCCTTTACTGTCTTCCGCACGTGAGCCATAAGGTTTCGCACATCCTCTGCCGTGGCATCGCCTTTATTAATCACAAAGCCGCTGTGCTTTTGGGACACCTGGGCTCCGCCCACCGTATATCCCTTCAAACCGGCCTCCTGAATCAATGCACCTGCAAAATATCCCTCCGGCCTTTTAAAGGTACTGCCGGCACTGGGGTATTCCAGAGGCTGTTTCTCCCGGCGTCTGGCAGCCAAATCATCCATCTTTTCCTTAATGACATTTCTGTCACCTTCTTCCAGCTGCACACGCACCTCTGTAACAATATAAGGATATTTCTTAATCAGACTGGTCCGATAGCCAAATTCCATGGTCTCATTATCAAATACCAGTTCTTCGCCTTCTCTATCCAGCACCGTCACCTGTGTAACCACATGCTTTAGCTCACCGCCGTAGGCTCCGGCGTTCATTACTACACCACCACCGATGGTGCCGGGAATCCCTGCCGCAAATTCAAATCCGGCAAGCCCGTTCTCCAGTGCTGTACGGGCCACCTTCGCCATTGGTGCTCCTGCCTGACAGATAAGACAATTGCCCTCTGCCAGAACCTCACTCATTTTATCTCCGATTTCCAGTATCACTCCCCGATATCCCTCATCCGATACCAGAAGATTACTGCCGTTCCCCAGTACATAATAGGGAACCTCCACCTGCCCAAGGTACTTCAGCACCTTAGCCAGCTGTTCTTTGCCGGTAATACGTGCCAGCACGTCCGCATCCCCGCCAATGCGGAAGGTTGTATGCTTCTTCATAGGCTCACTTACCAGAACATTGTCCTCGCCAAGCAAGCGCTTTAAAGACTGAATTATTGCCTCACTAATCAAATTTACCTCCAGGGGCTGCTGCTTATTTTATAACTAATGCAGCAGCTCCGTAAATACCTGCATCATTTCCCAGGGTTGCGAGGGCAAACTGTGCACTCTTGCAGCCATGGAATGCATATTTCTCATATGCAGGCTTAATATAATCAAATAAAACATCTCCGGCCTTGGACACACCACCGCCGATTACGAAAATCTCAGGATTTACTACCGCAGCAACTGCCGCAAGACCCTTGCCCAGATAGTCACCAAACTGCTCTGCAATCTGGATTGCCACATCATCGCCGGCCTTCACCGCATCAAATACCGCCTTTGCAGAAAGCTCTCCCTGTCTAAGTACACTTGGCTTCTCATCCTTTGCCAATCTTCTCTTCGCCAGACGAACCACGCCGGTAGCGGATGCATACTGCTCCAGACAACCACTGTTCTTACAGCCGCAGATTTCTGTTTCTGCATCTTCAATGTGAATATGGCCGATTTCACCACCAGCACCGGTTGCTCCGGTTACCATCTTACCACCGATGATGATGCCGCCGCCAACGCCGGTTCCCAGGGTTACCGCCACCATATTGGAATGGCCCTTACCGCCGCCCTGCCACATTTCGCCCAGAGCTGCCACATTAGCATCATTTCCTGCCTTCACCGGAAGATTTATGTAGCCTCCCAGCACCTTGGGAATATTGAACACATCCCAATTTAAATTCACTGCCTTAAAGATAGTACCTTCATCATCCACTGGACCCGGTGCACCTACACCGATACCAATCACATCTGCCCCGGTAATGTGCTTCTCCTCCATCACAGCCTTAATACTCTCTGCAATGTCCGGAAGGATTCCTTCTCCATTATTGACGGTTACTGTGGGAATCTCCCACTTCTCTAATACACAACCTTCTTTATCAAAAAGTCCCATTTTCACGGTGGTTCCACCGATATCTACTCCAAACGCGTATTTACTCAAAACCTTATCTCCCTTCTTTGATATAACTTTCTAAAAACAAGGGGCGCCATGGGCATTTTATTATGCACAGGCATTCGTGAGAGATTGATATGTCTTATTCAGACCCTTGAAAAACGTCGGCACTTGGCGAGGTTCTTTCGAGCCTAGTACCGCCCTGCGAAAAATCTTGCGTATATGGGTTTTTCGCATGTTCACGGAGTGAGAACGCGTCTGAATAAGACATATCATTCTTGAATGGATGCCTGTGCATAATAAAATGCCCATGGCGCCCCGTCCCTTGTTCTATTTAGTCTTCATCATCCTCCATGCGGCGGCGGGCAAGATTTCTCTGCACGCGGGCATAGAGCTCCTGTGCCGCATTGTAGCCCATCTTCTTCTGACGGTGGTTAACTGCTGCGGATTCACAAATCACTGCCAGGTTACGGCCCGGTCTGATGGGAATGTTGTGACATACTACCTTGTTACCAAGATATTCGGTATAGGTCTCTTCAAGACCTAAACGGTCATACTCCTTATCCTTATCCCACTCCTCCAGGCGAATAACCAAATCGATGGACTGGGTATCCTTTACAGAGGACGCACCGAAAAGTGCCTTGATATCCACGATACCGATACCACGAAGTTCAATAAAATGCTTGGTTACATCCGGGGCACTGCCGATTAAGGTATCATCACTTACCTTACGAAGCTCTACTGCATCATCCGTTACCAGACGATGACCACGCTTGATAAGCTCCAGAGCAGCCTCAGATTTACCAATGCCACTTTCACCGGTAATGAGTACTCCTTCACCATATACGTCAACCAGTACACCATGTACAGTCATGCAAGGTGCCAGCTGTACATTCAGCCAGCGAATGGCCTCTGCCATAAAGGATGAAGTAGATACCTTGGTGGAAAGTACCGGTACATTATGCTTAATAGCCAGCTCTAAAAACATATCATCCGGGCGCAAATCCCTGCTGAATACCACTGCCGGAATGTCATAGGACAAAAGCTGCTCATACATCTGGTGCTTCCTCTCCAGCTCCAACTCCTCCAGATAAGTATATTCCACAAATCCGATAACCTGCACACGCGTACAATCGAAATGCTGATAATATCCTGCCAGCTGTAGTGCCGGTCTGTTGATATCCGGCTGTGTTATGCGGATTTTGGATACATCGATTTCCGGTGTCAGATTCACTAATTTTGTCTTATCAATTAACTTCTGTAAACCAATACTTGCCATCTTATGTCCCCCTGTGTACTAGGAATGTTTTACTAGATTTTACCATAATAGCACGGAAATTACTATAACAGGATTATGATTTCTCTCCATGAAAATATGCGTAAATCCCCTCTGCAATAGGAAGAGGAATTTCGGGTATCTCACTGATTTCCTCCGCCGTAGCAGCCTTCACATCCTCAATGGATTTAAAGTGGCGCATCAATGCCTTTCTCCGGGCAGGACCCACACCGGGGATATCATCCAGCACCGACTTCACCTGTGCCTTACTTCGCAGGGATTTATGATACTCGATGGCAAAGCGGTGGGCTTCATCCTGCACTCTGGTAATCAGCTTAAAGCCCTCGCTACGGGTATCAATGGGTATCTCCACGTTATTATAATACAAACCTCTGGTACGGTGGTTGTCATCTTTTACCATACCGCAGACCGGGATATCAATATGCAGCTCATCCAAGACGGAAAGGGCAATATTCACCTGCCCCCGGCCACCATCCATCAATAACAAATCCGGGAATTTACTGAAGCTGCCATATTCCTTCTCCAGCTCCTTTTCCTGCAACTCCCTGCTCTCCTCCATGCCGTGAAGGAAGCGCCTCGTCAGTACCTCCCGCATGCAGGCATAATCATCCGGGCCGGCTACGGTTTTCATGCGGAATTTCCTATAGTCACTCTTCTTGGGCTTGCCCTTTTCAAACACCACCATGGAGCCCACATTTTCAAAGCCGCTGGTATTGGAAATATCAAAAGCCTCCATACGCTCGATGCCCGGCAAATCCAGCCATCCCGCAATTTCCTTCATGGCGCCGATGGTCCGGCCCTCTTCTCTTTTCAGTCGCTCCTTGTCCTGGCTCAAGATCAGCTTGGCATTCTGGGCAGCCAGCTCCACCAGCTTCTCCTTCTGCCCGATTTTGGGCACACGAAGGTACACTCTTGCACCTCTACGTTCTGTCAGCCACTTTTCTATCAGCTCCCGGTCCGCCACCTCATACTGCAGCATCAGCTCTTTCGGCAAAAAGGGCGTTCCCGCATAAAACTGCTTAATAAAATCCTCCAGAATCTGCGGCTTTTCCTGATCCGCCACATGCATCATATAATAATGCTCCCGGCCAATCAGCTTACCGCCACGCACAAAGAATACCTGCACCACAGCATCATTCTCATCCTTGTACAGCGCAATGATATCCTTATCCTCCAGGTCTGAATCCGTAATCTTCTGCTTCTGAGAGACGCTGCGTACATTTGTCAGCAAATCACGGTACTTCGCCGCTTCTTCAAACTCCAGATTTTCCGAAGCCTCCAGCATTTTGCTTTCCAAATCCTTTAAAATCATATTGTAATTGCCGTTCAGGAATTCCAGCGCTCCCGCTATCTGCTGACGGTACTGCTCCTTGCTGATATAGCCCTGACAAGGAGCCAGGCACTGTTTGATATGATAATTCAGGCAGGGTCTGTCGTTTCCTATATCTCTGGGAAGATTTCGGTTGCAGGTACGCAGCTGATACAGCTTATTGAGAAGGTCTATGGTATCCTTCACCGCAGTGGCACTGGTGTAGGGACCAAAATATTTGGACTTATCCTTCTTCATCTCTCTGGAAAAAAGTATCCGCGGGTACTCCTCCCCCAACGTAACCTTGATGTAGGGATAGGTCTTGTCATCCTTTAACAAGGTATTGTACTTGGGGGAATACTCCTTAATCAGATTATTCTCCAGCACCAACGCCTCCAGCTCGGAATCCGTGACAATGTATTCAAAACGGGCGATAAGGGTCACCATTTTATCAATCATGGGTCCCCTGCCGATGTTCTCACGAAAATAAGAGCGTACACGGTTATGCAGGTTAATTGCCTTCCCCACATACAAAATCGAATCCGCCTCATCACGCATAATATATACGCCGGGACTTCCCGGCAATTTTTTCAATTCTTCCTCAAAATCAAATTTCATAGCCTTATATATGCAAGTAGGACCTTAATATTTCCAAAGAAACACTAAGGCCCATATGCTTACCTTTCGGTATTTATTTTATTCATTCTAATCCAAGGTTCCGCCGGAAAAACGTCCGGTTTCCTTTTTCGGCTCCGAAGGTGCCGAGGTTGAATCATCCACGGTAATGTCGATGACAGGTGGCGACGGAAGAACCACTTCCTCGGCGGTTTCTTCTGCAGAAGCCTCTTCGCCAGCTTCTACCTCAGAGGTATCCTTCTTCTCTTTCGAAGAATTCTCTTCCTTCTTCTCAACCTCAGGATCCGGAAGTCCCTTTAATTCCCGGAAAATCTTCATGAATTCCTTACCGGTAATGGTCTCCTTCTCAATCAGGAACTCTGCCAGCTTATCCATAATCTCACGATTTTCGCTAAGGAGCGCCTTCGCCTTCTCATAGCTTTCCTTCAGGATTGCAACTACTTCTGCATCAATCTCTGCAGCAGTGGTATCGCTGCAGTTTAAAGTGGCTGTACCGCTTAAATACTTGCTTTCCACAGTAGCAAAGCCAACCAGACCAAATTTCTTGCTCATACCATACTGGGTAACCATGGCCTTGGCAATGTCCGTAGCCTTTTCAATATCATTGGCTGCACCGGTGGTTACGGTATCGAAGACAATCTCCTCCGCCGCACGTCCGCCCAGATAGCCCACCAGCATATCCCTAAGCTCAGCTTCGGTATTTAAGTATTTCTCTTCTTCCGGCACATGCATTACATACCCCAGCGCACCCATGGTACGGGGTACGATGGTAATCTTCTGTACCGGCTCGGAATTTTTCTGCAATGCGCTAATCAGAGCATGACCGATTTCATGGTAGGATACGATTCTGCGCTCTTCCTTGCTCATGATACGGTCCTTCTTCTCCTTACCCACAAGAACCTGCTCCACAGCCACAAAAAGGTCTGCCTGGGATACGTATTCTCTCTTTTCCTTTACGGCATTGATTGCCGCTTCGTTAATCATATTGGCAAGGTCGGAACCAACAGCGCCGCTGGTTGCCAGTGCAATCTCTTCCAAATCTACGGTTTCGTCCATCTTGACATCCTTGGCATGTACCTTCAGGATTTCCACACGACCCTTTAAATCCGGCTTATCTACAATAATACGTCTGTCAAATCGTCCCGGACGAAGAAGTGCCTTATCCAGAATCTCCGGTCTGTTGGTTGCACCCAAAATAAGGATACCCTTGGAGCTGTCAAAACCATCCATCTCGGAAAGAAGCTGATTTAAGGTCTGCTCACGCTCCTCATTACCACCGCCATATTTGGAATCACGGCTGCGTCCGATAGCATCAATCTCATCAATAAAAATAATACAAGGAGCGTTTTTCGTCGCTTCCTTAAACAAATCACGTACACGACTGGCACCCACACCTACATACAGCTCGATAAAATCAGAACCGGTCAGGGAGAAAAAGGGCACCTTGGCTTCTCCGGCAACTGCCTTTGCCAGCAAGGTTTTACCCGTTCCGGGAGGTCCCACCAAAAGGGCTCCCTTGGGAAGTCTGGCACCAATCTTGGTGTACTTGGATGGGTCATGTAGGAAATCCACCACTTCCACCAAGGATTCCTTCGCCTCATCCTCTCCGGCTACATCCTTAAAGGTTACACCGGTTTCCTTCTGAATATATACCTTGGCATTGCTCTTGCCCACACCCATGGGACCGCCGGAGCCACCCATCTTGCGGAACAAAAAGCCCATTAAAAGCCACACAAGTAATAATGGCACCACCATAGTCAGCAGGAAATTTATTACAGTATCCATCATACTGGTGGATATCGCTCTCATGGTAATATCCGTATCATGAGCCTTGTTGTAGGCATCCACACGGTCTGTTATTTCATTTCCATCTTCCATGATAACTGCATAATATACAATATCGCCCACGCCAAACGCCAGCTCATACATATTCATGGGGCGACGTTCTTTCTCTGCCCCTTCCACCAGCGTATAGGTAATCGTTCCACCCGATATCTGGATATCTTCGATTATTCCACTCTCTAAGTCCGCGATAAATTCGGTATAAGGTACCTCCTCCTTCGTACCATTGCCCATAAAAAGGTTCCAGCACAAGATGAAGGTAACAACACTGGACAAGGCCCAAAAAAGCACCATTATCATGGATGGCTTTTTATTGTTTTGTCCATTCCCATTCTGCCCACCACCCGGGCCATTATTTTGTCTGTTTTGGTTCTCCATTTATAAAAAATACTCCGTTTCTAATGCTCTAGAAGTCAATAATAACAAGCTTTTTCCCAACATTCAATAGCACAAATGTGAAATAATGGCTGGGTTTATTAAAGATTTATAAATTTTTCTCCTATCTGCGATTTCTACGGATACGACGCTTGGCTTCAGCAATCTGTTTCCTGCGCTGTTTCCGGAAGCTTACCTCTGCATAATTATCCCGGTAGGACCTGCGGCCTCTCTTGTCCAGCAGCCAGGTAAAACGGCCACGGCGCTCCGGAAAATGATAATTCTTCAATAAGATGTACACTCCAATCAGTACCACGATACCGATTCCAATTCCCAGTACCACGCGAAGAATTTTCCACACATCAATAAACATATAGCTGGGAGGTGCCTCCTGCTCTACCGGTTCCTCCACAGGCTCCTCGTCCGCAGTGGTAACCAGCTCCTTCACCGGCTCCTGGGACTCAAACTCATAGGTCTCCACCTTGGTCTGTATCAAATCCACAGAAGCACTTCCCACAAATTCGCCCCCGAAGGTATAATTTATCACCGCAGCCTGTCCCTCTGCCGCATCCTCGTAGGAAATGGTTGACGCAAGGTCCGAAAACTCAGCGGTCTTGGGAATGACCACATAGGCTGTTTCATTCAGGGAAAGAATCGGCTGGGAATTTCCGAAAATATCATTCTCTCCGTAGAAAAGGCCATCGGAATCGATACTGTACTTGGTTTCCTCCTCGGACACCACCTTTTTCTGGAAATTTTCAAAACCGTAATTAAACAGGGCCAGGGTGTCCTCATACTGCTCCGGTGATTCATCCTTTAAAACCACACAAATCAGCTTCATGCCATCCTTTTCCGCACAGGAAACCAGACAGCTTCTGGCAGCATTGGTATATCCGGTCTTACAGCCTACCAGATACTCATACTCATAATCGCCGCCGGGAATCAGCTCCATCTTGTTTACTTCCATCTTCTCATCGGTCTGATACTCCGTAGGAAGGATGTGGAGCATTCTGGTCTTGGTCATTTCACACAGCGCGTCCTGTTTGAAAAATTCCCGGCCAATCATGGCCAAATCATATGCTGTAGTAACATGATTTTCATCCGGCAGACCATTGGGATTCACGAAATTGGAATTTAAGCATCCCAGCTCCTTGGCACGCTCATTCATGATGGGCGCAAAATTTTCCCAGTCACTCTCGCAGATATGCTCTGCAATGGCATAGGAAACCTCATTGGCGGAGCGCATCAAAATAGCCTTCAGACAATCCTCCACCGTCAGCTTTTCTCCCTCATCCATGGCAATATGGTTGCTGTCGTAGGGTACATCAAAAACGGCCTTGTGGGAAAATTCCACCCATTCATCCATCTCACATTCCTCTAAGGCAATGAGGGTAGTAAGAATCTTGGTAGTACTGGCAGGATACTCCTGCTTATGGATATTCTTGTCATAGAGAATAATTCCGGTATCCGCCTCCATCAAAATAGCGGCCTCCGCGCTGACAATAGGCCCCTCCGGCCAGTCAGTTACCTTATTGGTCCGTACCTCTATCGCCTGATTGGCGGCGATGCGCTCATCGGATGTAATGGCATGAAGAGTAATCGGTGTATTCAGCACCTGGGCCGCGATGAGGATGCCACAGAATGCTTTTGTAAGTTTGTAGAATTTAGACATAGGGGTACCTTTCGGAAGAAAATAGTGTATGATATTAACAATTCACCCATTTTGGTGAACTGTTAATATCATACACTATTTTGTGCAAAAAGGGTACTTTTAAATACATGAAAAATGATGTATATTCTATATTATCATGATTATGCAATGCAACAGAAAAGGAAGAAACAAATGAGATTAAGAAATGTTCGTGGTTCCAGAGAGACCATCGCAGAAAGCAATTATGTAGTCCATGAGGATATTATGTTTGAGCAGCCCGGCAAGTGGCATGAGATTTTCGGTAATAATAATCCCATTCACATTGAAATCGGTATGGGCAAAGGACAGTTTATCCACGCTCTGGCAAAGCTTCACCCGGAAATTAACTATGTAGGTATCGAAAAATACTCCAGCGTACTTCTCCGTGCCATTCAGAAAATGGACGCCGAGGAGCTTCCCAATTTAAAATTCCTTCGTATGGAAGCAGAGGATATCACTAAGGTATTTGGCAAGCATGAGGTGGACAAAATCTACTTAAACTTTTCCGACCCCTGGCCAAAGGACAGACATGCGAAGCGCCGTCTTCCTTCCAGAGAATTTCTGGCCCGCTACAGCGAAATCTTAAAGCCTGACTCCCGCCTGGAATTCAAGACGGACAACCGTCCCCTGTTTGACTTTGCCGTAGAAGAATTAGAGCCCGCCGGCTGGAAGGCTGAGGTCATCACCTACGATCTCCACGCAGATGAGAAGCTGGTAGAAGGCAATATTATGACAGAGTATGAGGAGAAATTCTCCTCCATGGGAAATCCCATTTGCAAATATATCATATATAGATAGACAAAAATCCGGCTTTGAAAGCCGGATTTTTATATTACTATTTCTTTCTGCTACCAATGGAGAAGCCGGAAATTGCGGCGAAGAACACACCCATTCCCCAGTCTCCGAAGAAACTGCCCACGCAGTCATAATCCTTTAATATTGTAGGAAGCTGTTTCAGCACTACAAAAAACTCTGCTCTTCCGGGGCTGCCTACGCTAAGCGCCTCCGTAAATTCCCATGCATAAGCTACTGCATTTCCAAGAAGAAGCACTACCAAGCTGACCAAAATGCACCATACAATAGCACCACCGGTCACCTGACGCTTTCCTATCTTTTCATATCCAAATAATGCCGCTACCGCAGCCACACAGCCGGTAATTCCTGCAATATAGCCCAGTCGGTAAATGAGCACCCAAAGCACGCCACCCGCACAGGCACAAAGCAGGGAAGCTACCAGTGCAATTACCAGATTTCCCTGGGTTTCCACCTCCGGGCTACTACTATAGGTAGCTTCCGAAGTGGTACTGTTTGCAAACGCCTCTGAATTTTCCATAGCAGGATTACTACTATCATTCGATGCGGTTTCTGAAACCTTCTCTTCTGCGCTTTGTTCCTTTTGCTCCTTACCCCGATTTAACACCTTTACAATTGCTACCACAATCAGAAGCAAGCCTACAATAATCATCACCACGGAAGCAGAAATACTGTTATCCTCTGTTGCAGGTTCCATGGTAGTATCCAGATAATAGGTTCCCAAATAATCTGCAAAATTGGTCTCGTCTAAAAGCTCCTCATCCCAGAACATATTGAAAAATTCAATAGCATATTCCTGAAGCTCTTCATCGATTTCCACTGCATAGCCTTCCACATATCCCAGCTCCGGCACCTTCTCAATGTCCTGATAAGTATAGTTATAATTTTCCAGGAATTCCCCCTCTAAACGGTCATTCTCCATACAGATGATATAACCAAACATATCCTCATCATACACCAGATAAAAGCCCTGGGATGTACCATAGGTATACTCAGCAAAAGGTTCCGAAATAAACAAAAATTCCAGCATCTGGGGCTCTTCTGACGGTGAATACAAATCAAACCAAAGCACCTCCGTATTTTCCTTTGCCGCAGCTGCCTCCTGATAGTACTTCGATATTCCCAAAATTCCTGACAGCACCAGCCCAACACCCAGTACGGCAATGAGGAGGCACAACCATATAGGGTTCATTTTCTTTTGTGTATTTTCCATTTTTACTCCTTACAGCTGCAGAGCCTTTACCAGAAAGTCAACTAAACGCTTCCGATATTCTCCCAGCATAATATTCTCTTTGGTATTATCGTATTTATTGTTTCCCTTTTCCACAAAACGGGTTCCTGTGTTTCTATTCACCGAAATAGAGTCCAGAGGCCAGCCCTCGTGACGAAGAGGCGACACCTCATCCAACATATAAAAGGCGCTGCATCTGGTAGCCTCACTGTTTTCCATAAAGGAATACACCTGCCCCCTATTATACACCGCAATGCCGTCCAGATAATAAGCCAGCACTTTTCCGCCAAGGGAATGTACCAATCCGCTATAGTACTCTATCATCTCTTCATCATCCAGCCGTCTACCCTCCGGAGTACGGATATTCAGTCCCGGCTGCCTCTCATCCTCCAAGGGAAGCTCATCGAAATATAATCCCGAATCATTACAAATTACATAATCATAATACTGCCCATAAAACTTCGCCTTCAAAATGGCATTCTCCTCCGGAGTATTACCACTCTCTTCCGGCTCCTGGGTTATATTCAAATCTTTTAAGGTACAAAATGTCACATCATACCCCGCCAGCATCTTTTCGAAGCGCTTGATTTTCGACGGGTTTGTGGTTCCGATTAGAATTTTCATCTTTCCTCCCTTTTCCCGAAGCAAAAATTCTTCTGTAAATTCTTGATTTATTATTCTATCATATTCCTCCAAATGCATCAACCAATATGTTCCTATTGCATTCTAAGTATACATCTGCTATACTAAGCTCATATTTTAATCTTGTAGACTTCTACTTTTCTTTTGCCTTTTCTGGCTTTGTTCATTTTTATTCAACAGAATTTTCCGATAAATCTATTGTATATCAATATTGTTTTCAATATAATAATACTATAGTTTGTCGGTCTATCTCTGTACAAAAGAGGAGGTATTTTATGACGAACAAACTATCCGAGCGTGGAATTCTGGGTGCTATTACCGACACATTTTCTCCCGAGGCATTTAAGCATGCAGCTCTATATTATGAGGAAATCCGACATTTCTCCACAGATATTGAAAGAATTTCTGCCAATACCGAATTTACCTATGAGCAGATATTGATGGTAAAACAATATCTATTCATAAATAAGCACCACCTTGAGCCCGGTCAGGCTCCAAGACATTTTGACGCCTGCTTTGAAATTGCAGAATCATGGAGACGTCTTATGTCCAAACGTGACGAAATTCAGCCTCATGATCTCATACTGATTAAACATGAGCTCAGTGAGATTGATTTGGTCAATAAAGGCTTCTCTCAAGAAGATGCCCATACGATTTCCAACAAATTATACAATTATGCAGAGGCCTGTGATGCCTTTTACATATCACTAAAAGGGACAGGCGCAAATACCAGCATTAATGCAGGAGGCATCCGAAGGCCCCTTGACAAGCACACCCATTAGGAGGTCACTTATGGTAGTAATGAAAAACATCTCTCAGACAAATGAATATATTTCCATGGATTGTTATAAAGAAGGTCGTGAAGAAAATCATTTTTTCATTACTATCAATGCGGAGACAAATGAGCTTGTAGAAAATACTCTTTCCGAAATGAATATGTATGTTTATCATGCAATCGCTAAAGTTCTGGAATTAAAAGAACTGGGAGCGCTTCCCAAAGAAGCATTGTCTGTCTGGTATTAAGTATTACACCATGCCAAAACCGCCCCTCGGTTTCCCAAGGGGCGGTTTACACTTTCATATTATCTTACTTCTTCTCTAATACTAATCGCATCCAAGCTGCAAGCCTTTCCTTCCTTCATTTCCGGCCAGTCTTCGATAAATACCTTGGTATCCTCGTAAAGAGCGGTAATCACAACGGTAAGCTTCTCGGGATGATTTAAATAACCAAGACTTAATGGAACTATCTGTCCGGTAAAGAAATGGTCATTGATTTTCTCATCACCGGCATAAATATCCATCTTAAATCCGGAGTATTTCACATCTAAAATGGTATCCCGACCAGCAACTCTGTCTGCCTTCTCACCATAGTTTACAGTAATCTCATAGGTGGCAGTATTTTCATCACTTGACACAAGTGTCATAGATGCGGTAGTTTCCTTTACATCCACATGTCTGTCGTAGATATAAAATTTTCCGGCATTTGCCACACATGTAAAGCCCGGCATATTCTCCATCTTAGGATAGCAGGTTACGGTAGTGTCCGGTCCGCCTACTATCTGAAGCTTTCCATCCTCTACCCATACAAAGTTCTCAGAAAGAATCAAATAATCCTGTCCATCCAGAGTCACCTTCCAGGATTTCAGAGCATCTGCCTTAGATAAATGCAAAATCTCTGCGGTCTTATCACCTTCCCACACAAAATCCGGATTCGCATCTCCATAGAACACATAGGTAGTCTTCCCACCATTACGGATTGCGTACGCAGGAGTTGCCGTAGCACATTTAAGTACAGCATCTCCCAGCTTCATATTATATGGATAAAATCCGAAAGCCCCTGACTCGATGGTCGTAGTTGGGAAAGTCACCTCTCCCTTCGGTGCTTTTGACACAAGTGTCACATTCTCATGCGTATCCATCTCGCGTCTTCTCTGGTAATTATTGAAGAAAATATATCCATGGTCTTCATCATGTCTGTCAGATAATCGCAGAGTATGGGTATCCTCCGACTTCACATTGTCCGGATAGATTTCCTCCCGAAGGGTTACAAAATCCTCGCCCCACTCCGTAAGGAAGCTGGCAAGAAGCTTTAACTCGCGGTAACTGTTGCAGATGCTTCCGTACTGGCGAAGAGGTGCATTAAAATCATAGTTAATTTCCGGCAAATCATTCAGATAGCCGGTTGCGGTACTCTCCTGCAGAGTGGATAGCTTACCCTTCGGATTGCTGCCGCCATGATACATATAATATCCCAGGAGTGCCACACCACTGCCCAGCTTGGTAAGAGACATAGCTCCGATGTCCTTGCCATGACAAACCGGTCTTCGATGTGCGGTCACCTGAAGACCACCGCCCAATTCTGCGGTCAGATACGGGAAGCTTGCTTCGTCAAAGGTCACCGCTCCCTCCACATGATGGTCACAGGCAATCAGAGCATCGTTTCTCTCCTGGCTGAATACGTAATTGGTATTGGCAGAAAGCTCACCTGTGGACTGATCCCAGGGTGCTTCACAGTAACCACCCATTACCGGAAGACAATCACCGATGACTGCACCGCCCCAGCCGGTAGCTGTATAAAGAGGTACCTCAAAGCCAATCTCTTTCGCCATGGCCTGTAAGGTTCTCATGTGCTGCTCACCCTTTTCCCCGGTGTAGCCACCCACATGACCATATTCATTTTCAATCTGTACACCAATCACAGGACCGCCGTCCTTATACATCTCGCCCTCTACCTGCTTATAGAGCTGCTCCCAAAATCGTCTCACATAAGCCAGATATCTTTCATCATCACTACGAAGGTCAATTTCTTCTCCCTGCTTTACCAGCCAATCCGGAAAGCCACCATTACGCACTTCTCCATGAATCCAGGGTCCAATACGAAGAAACATATAAATTCCCACTTTTCTGCAAAGCTTCACGAACTTGCCCAAATCTCTGCATCCTGAAAAATCAAAAACGCCCTCTTCCTCTTCATGGTGAATCCAGATGGTGTAGGCAGATACGATATTCAATCCACCTGCCTTCATCTTACGAAGGGATTCCTCCCACAGATCCTCACGATATCTGGAATAGTGCATTTCTCCCATAATGGGAAACCATGGTTTTCCATCCTTCATCAAATAATGTTTGTTGTATGTAAAACTCATTTCGTTCATACTCCTTCTTATATTATAAAAGGGGTGAAAGCATACACCCTTCACCCCATAATGCCTATCTTCCTTGGAGAATTGCGAAGCAATTGCTCCCTGGATAAAACATAGTACTTCTTAGGCGGCGTTCTTTGACGCCTTAGAAGTTCTTTTTATCCTTTCACAGCACCACCGGTAATTCCTTCTACATAGAACTTCTGCATGATGACGAACAGAACAGAAATCGGAATTGATACTAATACACCACCTGCACAGAACTGGGTGAAGTAAGTATTAATCAAGCTTCGCTCCAACATATTGTAAAGACCGATAGCAACGGTCCACTGGTCGGAAATACCTGCATTTAAAATAATCTTTGCAAATACGAAATCCATCCAAGGTGCAAGGAAAGAATTAATTACGGTATAAACGATAATTGGTCTACTCATAGGCATAACAACCTTCCAGACTACCTGGAACTCGGTTGCACCATCAATGTAAGCTGCCTCACGAAGAGATGCCGGAACGGTATCCAAAAAGCCTTTTGCAATAAGGTAACCAAGACCGGAGGATGCAGAGTACACCAGTACAAGTCCCCAGTGATTATTGGTAAGACCCAAAGTCTTTAAAATAAAGTACACAGCAATCATGGATAAGAAGCCCGGGAACAGGTTCAGGATAACCGCCACGTTCATGAGAGGCTTTCTCATCGCAAATCTCATACAAGAGGTTGCATAAGCTACCATCAGTACAAACATACTGGAAATCACGCAGCTGAAGCATGCGATGATAAAGGTATTCTTAAACCAGTTGGGGAACTGTGCAACAGAGTCTGCTGAGAATAACAGATTCTTATATGCATCAACACCCCAATTTTCCGGGAAGAAGGTTGAAGTATTCATACCCGGATAGGTACTGAAAGAAGTTACCAATAACCAAATAATCGGAATCAACCAGAAAATTGCTAAAAATGCTATTAATAAATTGTGTGTAATTACACTAATTGTTTTCTTTTTCATTATCGGAAGGTCTCCTCTCTATCGCCCTTGATCATGCGATTAAATGCGATAAGTGTAAACACTGCACAGATAACGAATACTACCATACCGATAGCAGAAGCCATCTTATAATTGTAGTAATCCTGTGTCAGTCTGAACAGCCAGGTTACCAAAAGGTCGGTCTCCTTTGCCTGGGAGTTCGCCATCAACTGATTCGTCGTTACATATACACCTTCTGTTAACAAGAAAATAACGTTGAAGTTGTTAATATTCTTTACAAAGTCGGTAACCAAAGAAGGTCCCGTTACAAATAACATATACGGCATGGTAATCTTCCAGAAAATCTGTCTGGGAGTCGCACCGTCAATACGTGCACTTTCCAGCTGCTCCTCCGGAATATTCATAAGTACGCCGGTTGCGATCAACATCTGATACGGTACACCAATCCAGATATTGATTAAGATAATCATTACATGAGCCCAGCCCGGAGCTGATAAGAACGGAATGAAGCTGGTTCCGATAAGCCCCATATCACGAAGCCATCCGGTAAGGCCAATGTTTGCACAGATGGTATTTACGATACCACTGTCTGCAAAGAAGTTACGAACAAGCATTAAA
The DNA here is from genome assembly GCA_017461775.1 of Lachnospiraceae bacterium. Lineage (GTDB taxonomy): Bacteria > Bacillota > Clostridia > Lachnospirales > Lachnospiraceae > Acetatifactor. Next base: position 2,029 of record JAFTXD010000035.1, on the reverse strand, counting down.
GATACGAACTGTGGTACTGCGATTGTTACAATAAACAGTGTTCTCCACAGCTTCTTACATATGGTCTTCTTATTGTTAAGAAGAAGAGACATCAAAATACCACCGATATAGGTAGTGAGTGTTGCAAAGAACGCCCATACAAGGGTCCATGCAAGGATACGAACAAATGCATAACCAAAGGTAATGGTCAGTCCACCGCCGCCAAACAGATTGATATAGTTATCGAAGCCATTCCAGGTAAATAATGCTGACGGAGGCATATGTTTTTGATCATAGTTCGTAAATGATACTAATATCATTACCAGAAGCGGTATGATGGTAAAAATCACAATACCGGCAACCGGTAAGAATAAAAGGGTGACATGGAATTTGTGATTGAATAATTCCTTTACATCCTCTACAAAGCTGTTGATATGTTCGCCAGCCTGAGCCTTTTTCTGTAACTCATATACGGCAATTACATTATGTAAATACGCAACAGCTGCTACAATCCAGATTACAAAGCTGATTAAGGAAATTAAAAGAATCAGGAAGGAATGGTCATAGTCGTTAAACTCATTCTTCATGGTTACAATATTAAATACCGATTCCTGCTTTACGGTTCCAAGGCTTCCGAACTTGCTTACATATTTCGGCGCAAATCCAATTGAATAAATAAGTACCACCACTTCGAAGATTGTGGCAATAATAGATTTGATAAATTGTTTTCTTCTGGCATATCCTGCGCCCACCCAGATCAGGGACAACTTAACAAATAAATCACCCTTGACAACGGCTTCGCCGAATCTCTTAAAAAAGCCGCCGATGGCCATGAAGAAAGCACAAATACCGGCTTTAACTTTTTCCATGTGTCTTCCTCTCCTTTACGTTCCTTTTAAAAAGGCGCCCATCCCCTAGGGCTGGACGCCTCCAATATTTAGACTCATAACTTAGAACTTTGAGCGACGCTCAAATTCCCAACGAAAACTTGTTTTCGTTTTTTATTCTGCTGCGGTAACACCCTGTACCATGGTATCAAGTGCTGCCTGAATAGCTGCTTCATCATCTGCTGCAAGACCGCCGGAAGTAATCAGCTGACCAAAGGTAGCAGTAGGATCCCAGTACTTACCACCAACAACCTGAACTACACCGTATGCAGACTGCTCAGATAATGCTGCGATTGCAGTGTTAGCTGCTACTGCATCAGAAGCTGCAACATTTACGTTAGAAGGTCCGATTTCACGGGTATCGAAACGAATCTGCTGATTCTGCTCGTTGGTAATCCAATCAGCAAGTAATGCTGCCCAACCTGCGTTCTCAGAGAAAGCGTTAACACCAACAAGCTTGAAGCCTGCTACAGAACCCTGCTGAACCTGAGTACCTGCACAATCGAAGGTAGGAAGCTTGGTTGCTGCATAACCATCACCGAAAGCTGTCTGTGCTGCGGAAGCATCCCATGTACCGGAAACAACTGCACATAAAGAACCGGAAGCAATCTGGTTAGAAATATCACCATCAGCGATTGCCATGAATGCTGGGTGAGAAGCAATCTTAATCATACCCTGGGTAACCTGTACGCCGGTGTAATCAGCACTGCCGTTGAAATCAATTGCAGTAGTTCCATCTGCATTTAAACCGGTAGTGAAGCCTGCTCCGTAGAAGAAGCCTGCATTGTACCAACCAGAAGCCATGGTCATACCAGCCTTCTTGCCACCTGCTTCAGCAGCTGCAAGTAAGGTATCCCAAGACTTAACATCTTCTGCAGATACTACAGTTGAATCATAATATAAGAAGTAACCGTTATCAGCGGTCATAGGATATGCATATAAGGTACCATCTACGGTAGCTGCATCTACAGAACCGGAAGCGTTAGCAGACTTAACATCAGCTACAGACTTTCCAGCGTATGCCTGAAGAGCACCATCCATGCTGTCGATGCTTAAAAGAGCACCTGCATTTACTAAATCATTAATCTGGTCAGAAGCGAATGCATAAACATCAGCAGCAGCTTCGATATCAGTTAAAACGGTATCCTTAGCAGTCGACTCAG
>JAFTXD010000034.1 GCA_017461775.1 Lachnospiraceae bacterium | reverse complement strand
TTCTTAATCTGTGCATCCAGAGCCTGCTCCATTACCTCGGCTTCCTTCTGCTTTAAGAGAATCTCCTTCTCCTGCTTTGCAATATTTGCATTTGCAGTGGTGATTTCTACGGTCTTACGCTGTTCCTCTTCCTGGATACGGTAAGCAGCATCTGCTTCCGCCTGCTTAATATCTGCATCCTTCTTCAGCTCAGCCTTCTTGATTGCCAACTCGTTCTGCTTTACAGCGATTTCAGAATCTGCCTGTACCTGTGCCTCGTTGGCTTCTTTTCTTGCCATTGCCTGTGCCTTAGCGATTTCCTTCTCACTCTCTGCACGGGAAATTGCTGCGTTCTTCTGAATCTTTACGATGTTATCCACACCAAGGTTTTCGATCACACCGTTACCATCTACGAAGTTCTGCACATTAAAGCTGATGATATCAAGACCCATGGCTGCAAGGTCGGGCTCTGCATTCTCTTTTACAAGATTAGCAAATTTCTGACGGTCAGAAACCATCTCTTCCAAAGCCATCTTACCTACGATTTCACGGACATTACCTTCCAGAACCTCTCTGGCCACTCTGCCGATGTACTCCGGATTCTTGTTTAAAAAGTTCTGCGCAGCGAGTTTGAGTCTGTCCTCGTTATCACTGATTTTCACGTTAACGGTCGCATCTACATTGATGTTGATGTAATCTGCGGTAGGTACTGCATTAGAAGTCTTTACATCGATAGGGATCAGCTGGAGATTCAGCTCATCCTTTCTCTCCAGGAAAGGAATCTTTACACCGGCTTTACCGATTAACACCTTCGGGTTCTTACGAAGACCGGAAATGATAATGGCGGTGTCCGGAGATGCTTTCACATATCCGAAGATCGCTAAGATTAAAAGAACTACTAAAATGATTGGAACTAAAATTAATAAAAATGGCATGTTTTATACCCCCTTCTTTTGTGATAGCCTAATTGTATAACTATCTGCCCTTTTTGTATATATGATATATGTGCATATATCCTGTCTCATTCGTGCATTTTTTGCACGTTACTGTGCAGAAGAAATCAAAGCCTCCACCAACTCCTCATTTGGGAAGTTCAACGCTCTCCTGTCTAACAATCCGAAGTTCTCCCCATCGGTAGTAAATGCATTATTATCCCACCAGATACAGGGAACGCCGATTTCCTTGGCTGCAGAAATATAGTATTTTGCCCAGGCAATACGCTCCTCGTCATTCTCCTTGTTCATGGCGCCAAATTCACCGATAATTACGGGAATTCCTTTGCTCACAAACTCCTTATCCAAAAGCTCCATCAGTTCGTCAATATCCCTGGTATCATTGTTCCATTGGGCTTTTCCGGCAGTATTCAGCGCAAAATCATAAGGTATGTACGCATGAACGGACACAATCAGTTTATCATCCTCCGGAAGCTCTATGGCCTTGATGGCACGTTTCGAAGAAGACGCACCATATCCGGGAATCATCAGATGGCGAAGGGTATTGTTTCCACCGCTTTCTCTTACCACCTTTACAAATTCTGCAAGTACATGATTTACCACTTCCTGCCCCTCTTTGTCACCACCATTCCACTCCACATTGGTGCCCATCTTTCGAGGTTCGTTCAGACCTTCAAAAATCAGGTGTTCGTCGTAATCCTTAAATTCTTCCGCAATCTGCTTCCACAGTGCAGAAACTCTCTTTATAATCTCTTCCTCATTCTCATAGGAAGGATACAGCCACTCCTCATGGTGAAGATTGATGATTACATACACTCCTCTGTCATAGGCGTAATCCACCACTTCCTTCACTCTTGCCATCCATTTATCATTTATCTTATACTCCGGCGGTGCGGACACATGACCCACCCAGGTCACCGGAATTCGCACCACATTAAAGCCTCTGTCCACCACTGCCGCAATCATCTCCGGAGTCGTCACCGGATTCCCCCAACAGATTTCAGAGGTTAAATCCGTTCTTCCAAAAGCATCCAGTGTATTTCCAAGGCTCCAGCCAATCTTCATATCCGCTACTAATTCTGTGGGTGTAATATCTGCAATTGTCAATTTCTCATCCTCCTGCATTTCCCTTTCTGCAAAAGACTCCCTTTCTACTACAGACTCACTTTCTGCCACAGTCTCCCTTGGCTTCTCTTCCACCGATTTCCCCCCACAGGCAGAAAGGGCAAGGCACAACATCCCCAGCCATAAAAGCTTCCTTATATTCCTCATATTTCCCCTATTCATAGTCCCTTATTTTGTACCCTACATTTTACCACAAACCGGGCAAATGGTACATAAAAACTTCCCCTACTTATGGATTTCGAAAAAAAGATTAAAATACAGGGGCTGCCTTATCATACTGATATTCCACAATTTGCGGAAATCCTCTATGGAAAGTTTGCGGTTGTAGTGAGGATTTTTCTCATTCCGGTTACTTCCTACGGAATCCACCAGATAAATATATTCCTCATCATACCCCACCACAGGCACATAATGTAGACCTGTGGAGCCCATTTTGGAACGAAGCATTACAATCACAGGATTTCCCCTTGCCACGGCGTTTTTCAAGGCATTCAGATTGCCGGTACGAAGCATGGCCTTTAGTCCGTGTCTTCTGGCAAGACGTACAATTCCCCTGCAATAAACGTAGCCCTTGGGGCCCTTACAGGGCATCTCCTTATAGGTATCCATCCCCTTCGCCTCCAGCCCCAGATGACGGTACACATAGGCAGAGGAAAAGCCGGCGCATTCACACTTTCCTTGATTTTCACTATAGTTTTCCTCTTCAATCATAAAACGTTCCTTCACCCGTTTTAACGCAAACACCGGTATGGGAAGGCCGATTAACGCGATGTCCACAATGGTGACAATCACCAGGTAATCCTTTAAAAAGGACAGTATTTCCATGATTCCCTGCATTTTCTCATCCCCTTTCTGATGTCCCTATTCTACCGCAACTTCCTTCCGAAAAACAGCTTCTTTTGCTACACGATAAAAAGCTTAACGTTTTCATAATTCCACTCTTTACGCAGAACAAATGTTCTGATATACTATTCATATCATACTTCTGACGGAGAATCAAGATGAATGTTGTAAGATTTGACAATGCTACCGAAGAACAGAAACAAATCATAGAATCCACCGAAGGCTACCAGCGCTGTGCCGCAGTTCCCGGCAGTGGCAAGACCTTTGTACTGACCAGACGTATCGCCTACCTGATTACCCAGCTTTATATTGAGCCGGCTTCTATCGTGGGGCTGACTTTCACCAATAAGGCTGCTGCATCTATGAAAAAGCGTCTGAAAGACTTAATCGGCGATGAAGCAGGCTGCTTCATGGGGACCTTTCACGGCTTTTGCAACACCGTGCTAAAGGAGGATATCCACAAGCTTTCCTGGCCGAAAACCTTTGCCATTTTAGATAAAGCAGACCAGATTGATTTAATTAAAGAAGTGGCAGATGAGCTGGGACTTACCCTAAAGGATATCACCGCCGCTGATTATATGGAGAAAATCAGCTTATATAAAATAAAACCGGGCTATATCCAGTACATGATTGGAGAAGATAAGGAAAAACTGCTCCACGCTCTTTCCCAGGCCCACTGCGACGAAAAGCGGATGATTTACAGCTATATGCTTAAGCAGCGGGATAACTATGTATTGGATTTCGGGGATTTGATTCACTTTACCAATTACATTCTTATGAAGCATAAAGATATTCTGGAGAAATGGCAGGACCGCTGCCAGTATGTGCTCTGTGACGAGTATCAGGATGTCAATGAGGAGCAGGAGCTTTTGCTTTCCCTCATCAGTGGCAAGTTTGAAAATCTGTTTGTGGTGGGGGACGATGACCAGAATATCTACGGCTGGCGTGGCTCCAAGTCCGATTACATGATACATTTTGATGAAAAATATGAGGATACCATCCTCTTTCAGCTGACGGAGAATTTCCGCAGCACCCCGGAGATTATCGATGTAGCTAAGTCTCTTATTTCTACTAATCAAAACCGCCTGGAAAAGGAAATGTTCACCCATAACCCCCACGGCGTAAAGCCTCTCTACCATGAAGCAGAGTCCCAGAAGCTGGAAGCCTTCTGGATAGCCGGACAAATCAGAGACGATGTACAAAAAGGGAAAAGCTATAAGGACCATGCGATTTTAGTCCGTGCCGCCTCCCAGACCAGAGCCTTAGAGGAAGCCTTTATTGCAAAGAAATTACCCTATAAAATTCTTTCCGGGGCCAAATTCTACAGCTCGGAGGAAATACGCACCACCCTTTCCTATCTGCGGATGATTTACTCCCTTTCCGATATGGACTTTATATTCACCATCAACCGCCCCAAGCGTAAATTTGGCAAAAAGAGCCTTCAGGATTTACGGGAAGAGGCGAAGCGCAGGGGACTGTCCATGTTTGAAACCCTTGGTCAGCTCATCAGCGAAGGAAAGATTACCAAGCTGCCCCTTATCCATTACTATACCGAAATTAAAAAGCTCCACGAAAGTCATAAACAGCACACTGCCAAGCAGCTGGTGAATCTGGTACTGGACATCGGCTACCGCAGGGAGCTCCAGGAGGATATCAACCAGTCGAAGCTTGACAATGTATCCGAGCTGGTACAGCACATCGGTTATTTGGAAGAAGAAAATGGGGATACCCTGCCCCTAACCGAGCTCCTTTCCCATTTTGCCCTCTTTAGCGAGCAGGACGATATGGATGAGGACAATGTGATAAAAATAATGACCATCCACACCGCCAAAGGCCTGGAATTTCCTGTGGTCTTTGTAAACGGTCTAGTGGATGGCCAGTTTCCCAGCAAAAAGCTTCGTAACAGTGATGAAATGGAGGAGGAACGACGCCTCCTCTATGTAGCAATCACCCGCGCTGAGGAAATGCTCTATCTCAGTGGGTATCGTAACAAGGCACTGGATTATCCCTGTACCCAGTCCTGCTTTTTAGGCGATATCCGCCCGGATCTTTTAGATTATACGGAGGGTAGCTACATTCACTTATCCAATACTTTTACAGAAGTGTTGCCCAAGGCCAGCTTTGCTGTGGGCACGAAAGTTCTTCACAATGTCTTTGGACAGGGCATTGTGGTGGGTGTGGACGATGCCCGCCAAATCTACGAGGTAGATTTCGAAAAAATCAAAGGCACCAGACGGGTGCAGTTCCGCGCGGGGATGATTGCCCTATAAGGGCTTTCTCCCACCCAGTCTGCACGCAAAATCCTCATACCCAAACCGGGCAAGGCACTCCGCGCTCCCATCCTTTTTCAAAAGATATATATCCGGAAGCTTCATTCCGTTAAAGGTATTATTCTTACAGGTAGTGTAGATTGCCATATCCCCGAAGAGAACTTTGTCCCCCTCCTTAAGGGGCTCTGCAAAGCAGTAGTCCCCCACCACATCGCCGGATAGGCAGGTGGGACCGCCAAAGCGATATGTGTAAGCCTTCTCCCCTGCCTCCATGCCATGCATAACCGGTGGTCTATAAGGCATTTCGATAACGTCCGGGGTGTGGCATGCCGCGGACATATCCAGGATGACATTTGTTACTGCCCCATTTCTGGTTACATCCAATACCTCACTGACCAGATACCCCGCATTTAATGCCACTGCCTCTCCCGGCTCCAGATATACTTCTATATCATATTTCTCCCGGATTCTACGGATACACCTCACCAAAAGCTCTCTGTCATAGTCCCCTCTCGTGATATGGTGACCGCCTCCCATATTCAGCCATTTTACATTCTTTAACGCATCACCGAATTTATCCTCTACTGCCTGCAGGGTTATCTCCAAAGCATCCGCATTCTGCTCACAAAGCGTATGAAAATGCAGCCCGTCCAAAAGCCCCACAAGCTCCGGATTCATCTGCTCCTCCCAAGCTGCTCTGGTGGTTCCCAGACGTCCTCCTGGCGCACAGGGGTCATAAATTTCATGCCCCTCCTGGGTAGAGCATTCCGGATTGATGCGAATTCCCACACTTTTTCCGGCCTCCTTTGCCCTCTTCCCAAACCTTCGAAGCTGAGCCGGAGAATTAAATACGATATGGTCTGCATATTTTAGCAATTCCTCAAACTCCCCTTCCCGGTAAGCTCCGCAAAATACATGGCACTCCCCGTCAGGCATATATGTTTTTCCCAACCTGGCCTCGTACAAACCACTGGCCTCCGTACCTGCCAGATAAGCAAACAACAGGGGATACACATCAAAATTGGAGAAGGCCTTCTGGGCAAGTAAAATCTTACATTCACTTTCCTCCTGTACCTGCAAAAGTACCTCTCCATTTGCACGCAAAGCTTCCTCATCCAGCACATAACAGGGTGTGGGCAGCTGGCATAAGATCTTCCATTTTTCCTCTGTCACCCTGCCAAAAGCAGGATGACCACTCTCTACAAACTTCATTTTACTCTACCAATACCGGATTATTGCAGATACTTCTGGGAAGTCCGTACTTATCCAGTGCATCCAGGAACGGATCCGGGTCAAACTCTTCTACGGTATAAACGCCGGCCTTGTTCCACTTGCCGGTCAGCAGCATCAACGCACCACACATAGCAGGTACACCGGTGGTATAGCTGATAGCCTGGGAGCCCACTTCACGGTAACATTCCTGATGGTCACACACATTGTAGATATAGAAGGTCTTGTCCTTTCCATCCTTCTTTCCGGTGAAAATGCAGCCAATATTGGTCTTTCCCACAGTTCTGGGACCGAGGCTTGCCGGGTCAGGAAGAAGGGTCTTTAAAAACTGGATAGGAACAATCTCCACACCATCATGAACCACAGGAGTGGTGGAAAGCATCCCCACATTTTCCAGACATTTCATATGGGTTAAATAGCTCTGACCAAAGGTCATAAAGAAACGGATTCTCTTTACTCCCGGAATATTTTTTGCCAAAGATTCCAGTTCCTCATGATGCAGAAGATACATATCCTTCTGTCCCACCATATCAAAATCATATTCCCTTTTGATGCTCATGGCCGGAATCTCCACCCACTTGCCGTTCTCAATATAGCTTCCCGGTGCAGACACCTCACGAAGATTGATTTCCGGGTTAAAGTTGGTAGCAAAGGGATATCCATGGTCACCACCATTGCAGTCCAGGATGTCAATGGTTTCAATCTCATCAAATTCATGCTTTAAGGCATAAGCACAGTAAGCCTGAGTCACCCCCGGGTCAAAGCCGCAGCCAAGAAGAGCGGTGAGTCCTGCCTTTTCAAACTTCTCCTTATACGCCCACTGCCAGGAATAATCAAAATATGCAGAAAAACCTTCTCTTTCGCAGCGCTCCTCATAAATTTTCCTCCACTCCGGGTCATCGGTGTCCTCCGGCTCGTAATTAGCGGTATCCATATAATTTACACCGCAGGCAAGGCAGGCATCCATAATGGTCAAATCCTGATAAGGAAGAGCAATATTCATTACCAGCTCCGGCTGATATTCTTTAATCAGCGCCATGACCTCCTCCACCTTATCTGCATCCACCCGGGCGGTGGTAATCACTGTCTTTGTCTTCGGCGCCAGCTCTGCAGCCAGCTTATCACACTTCTCCTTGGTTCTGCTGGCAATACAGATTTCCGTAAACACCTCACTAACCTGACAACACTTGGAAATGGCTACACTTGCCACGCCTCCACATCCGATAATAAGTACTCTGCTCATCTATTTTTCTCCTCCTTCAACATTCCTAATAACAATTCCCTTACTACTTTACAAGCAACTGCCGTGGATGCTCCACTCACATCCAGCATGGGCGCCAGTTCATTCACATCTGCAGCCACTACCCTACATTTTACAACCTCGCAGATGGCCCCAAGAAGCTCCATAAAGGTCACTCCCCCGGCCTCCGGCGTACCCGTTCCCGGGAAAAAGCCGGGGTCAAGACAATCCAGGTCTATGGTAAAATACACCGGTACCTCCTTGTCCTTCAGCTCCTCTACCAGTTCCTTCAGCCCCTCAAAGCAAAAGGGATGCATATCCGTGTGCTCCTTGGCAAAAGCAAACTCCGCCCGCTCCCCGCTGCGGATACAAAACTGATGAATTCTACTGTCTCCCACCAACTCATGACATCTGCGAAGCACACAGGCATGACTGAGGGACATCTCCAAATAATCATCCCGCAAATCTGCATGGGCATCAAAGTGAATGATATGCAGATCCGAGTATTTTTCGAAAGCGGCTCTCACTGCGCCAAGAGTCACCAAATGCTCTCCCCCCAGCATCAGTGGGATTTTTCCATCTGCCAAAACCTGTCGGGCATATTCCTCGATATCCTTAAGTGCCTTCTCTGCGCTTCCAAAGCACAGCTCCAAATCCCCACCGTCAAACACCTTATAATCCGTCAAATCCTCATCCTGATAAGGACTGTAGGTTTCCAGCCCAAAGCTCTCATGTCGAATGGCACTGCTGCCAAATCTGGCTCCCGGCCGGAAGCTGGTGGTGGAATCAAAGGGCGCTCCGAAAAGCACCATCTCCGCTTCCTCATAACTGGCATCACAGCCAATAAAGGTCTCTACATTTCTCTCCATCATACCTCTTCCACCTCCTGCAGCATCTCCTCCAAAAAGGCGGGCAGATAAAAAGCCCCCTTATGGAGTCTGGTCGTATAATACTTGGTCTTTAAATGCAGTGCGTTCCACTCCTCGGCATTTAAATCATCAATGGGATGATATTTCTTGCTGGCAAAGCCAAAGAGCCAGTATCCTGCCGCGAAGGAAGGGATGTGTGCCTGATACACCCTACTGATGGGAAAGGTATTTACAATACGCTTATGGCTTCTCTGCATAGCATCCGCGTCCTCTGCATAAAAGGGGCTTCCCTGCTGATTCACCATAATTCCGTCGCTGGTCAGTGCCTTATAACAGTTCCCATAAAATTCTCTGGTAAAAAGTCCCTCCGAAGGTCCAAAGGGGTCATTGGAATCCACGATAATCAGGTCATATTTATCCTCACACCGGCGGATATATTTCAAGGCATTTTCGTAGTAAATATGAACTCTCTCATCGTCCAGTCTGCCGGCATTGGCGGGAAGATACTGCCGGCAGGCTTCCGCTACCTGCTCATCCATCTCCACCAAATCAATGCGCTTTATTCTCTCATATCTGGTAAGCTCCCCTACCACGCCGCCATCACCTACACCGATGACCAGCACCCGTTTAATCCCCTGATGAACTGCCATGGGAACATGGACAATCATCTCGTTATATATAAACTCATCCCGCTCCGTCAGCATGATATTTCCGTCCAGTGACAACACCTTTCCGAATTCGTGGGTATCAAATACATCAATCTTCTGATAATCACTTTTTCTGGAATACAGCTGTTTTTTCACCTTCAGACTTAGCTTCACATCCGGCGTGTGACTTTCACTAAACCAAAAATCCATTGTTCTCCCCCCTATTTCAGTACATTCAACCTCTCGATGGCCGCATCCTCCGGACCGGTCATACTACAGCCTTTTTCCTTGGCATAGGCAATGTACTTTAAGATATCCTTGGTAATACGCTCCCCCGGTGCCAAAATGGGTATTCCCGGTGGATAGCACATCACAAATTCACTACAAATTTTCCCTTCCGTCTCCTCAATGGGGAGGCTGATTTTCTCCGCATAGAAAGCGTCCTGAGGACTTGCCACCACCTCCGGGGCGATGTATTCCTGGGAAAGCATTCCCGAAGGATCCTTCTTATATCTTCTGCGAATCTCCGCCAGGGCGCTTACCAGTCTTTCCACCTCCTGTGCCCTGTCACCAATGGATAGATAAGCCAGTACATTTCCCAAATCACCAAATTCAATCTGAATATCATAATCCTCTCGCAAGGTATCATAGACCTCGATACCCGCCATACCAATATCCAGAGTATGAATACTGAGCTTGGTGGGGTCAAAGGCATATACCGAATCCCCATTTACAAGCTCCTGACCAAACGCATAGTACCCACCGATGGCATTTATCTCATTTCGGGCATACTCCGCAATATTGCACACATGACGGAACACCTCCTTGCCATGAAGCGCCAGATTCTTCCGGGAAATATCCAGACTGGACATCAGCAGATAGCTTCCCGATGTAGTCTGGGTCAGATTGATAATCTGCCGGATATATCCTGCATTCATATTCGGTCCTGCTACCAGAAAGCTGGACTGGGTCAGGCTTCCCCCGCTTTTGTGCATAGAGATGGCTGCCATATCTGCCCCCGCTGCCATAGCAGAGATCGGTAGATTTTCGCCAAAATAAAAGTGGGTTCCATGAGCTTCATCTGCCAGACACAGCATCCCAGCCTCATGAGCCATCTCCACAATGGCCTTTAAATCTGAGCAAATACCATAGTAGGTTGGATTATTTACCAGTACCGCCACTGCATTTGGATGTTCTTTGATGGCCTTTGCCACCTGCTCCCTTTTCATACCCAGGGCAATACCCAGTCTGGTATCCACCTCCGGGTTTACATATACCGGGATAGCTCCGCAAAGTACCAGTGCATTGATGACGCTGCGGTGCACATTTCTGGGAAGGATGATTTCGTCCCCTCTTTTGCAGGCGGTCAGCACCATACTCTGTACTGCGCTGGTAGTTCCCCCCACCATCAGGAAAGCATGAGCCGCCCCAAACGCCTCTGCTGCCAGCTCCTCCGCTTCCCTAATCACGGACACCGGATGACACAGATTATCCAAGGGCTTCATACTGTTTACATCCACTCCCACACACTGCTCCCCAAGGAATTTTGCAAGCTCCGGGTTCCCCCGTCCCCTCTTATGCCCCGGCACATCAAAGGGTACTACTCTCATATGCCGAAAACGCTCTAAAGCCTCATGAATGGGCGCTATGGACTGATTCAGATTTTTTCTCTCCATGTTTACTCCTCACCTGGGTTATTGCTTTTTTGTGTGTTCTGCATGGTGATGATACCCTTATAAAGGTTCCGAAGCGGTGGCTAGTCACCTTTATAAGGGTATCATCACCACACAGAACACACAAAAAAAGCATAGGTCAGTGCCACACTAACCTATGCTTTACATTTGCTCACAAAATCAAAACACCCATATTCATAAATAAACATGGAAAGATATCATACACAAATATATCGGAATTATCAGAGTCTATATAGCAATCACACTTTTACTACTCTTATTGACCGTTTCACAAGTCAGCGCCACTGGCACATTTGAGGTTTATAAGAAACCAACTTATAAAATTTGAGCTTTTAACTCAATCAATAATGCAACGAAACGTCGCGAATCGGCAGTGGACCCGGCTGTCCGTATGGCCTCAACCATTTCTGGTGGTCCGTATATTGCTCTGAAAAGACTCCAAAAATTTACATATCTTTCCAAAAAGTGAATTCATCGTATCACTGTGTTACACTTTTGTCAAGTACAGTTTAAAAGTTTTCTTCGACATATTTTTCTACTCCGCAGGGACCAGTCCCTCCTCTGTCAGCTGATAAACGGTATCACATACCTCCTCTATATACTTTCTATCATGGGAGATGCTGATAATAGCTCCCGGAAATTCTGCTAAAATTCCCCGTAGCACCGGCCCGGACAGGGGTGAGAAATTTCGGGTCGGCTCATCCAATATCAGCACATTTGCACCGGATAAGCTCATTTTCAGGAGCAGCACCTTAGCCTTCTGTCCACCGGACAGTTCCCGGATGGGATGCTCCATTTCATCGGCGGTGTACTTTAGGGAACCCAGGTAGGTTCGGATTCTGGTGCGCTCCTCCTTATCTCCGGTCCTATCCAGAAAATCCACCGGGGACTTCTCCATATCCAAAAGCTCCTCATAATTCTGGGGCATATACTCCGCATGGATATCCTTCCTCGCAAGCAGCTCCTCCGCAATTCGTTTTAAGAGTGTGGTTTTCCCTGCTCCATTTTCTCCGATGATACACACCTTCTGGGACCCCCTTATAAAAAGCCGGATATCTCTTGCCAAAGTATCCTGTCCATCCGGTGTCCTTAGTTCCTCCAAAGAGAAATCCAGTATTACCTTTCCCGCCGGAATCGTTGCTTCCTCGTTCCCCAGCTTAAAGAAGATGGCAGTCTCCTCCTCCGGCATCTGGGTCATATTGGCATCCTCCCTTTCAAAACGGCGCTCCATGGACTTTACTGCATGCATCTTTTTCTTAAGAAGCTGCCCAATATGGGGATTTTGCCTTGATACACTGGCCTGTGCATTTTCCACCTTCTGCTGCAGCTTCCGATACTTCTCGTCCCGGATTTTCTTTTCCCGGCGGTCGTTTAATGCCTGCTGCCGCTGATTTGCAAAGATAAGCCCTCTTTCCTCCTTGTCGCTTTCGTAGGAAGTCTTGGATACCGTATACCGGCACTCCTGCTTTCTCTTCAGCTGCTCGATATGAATGATCATATTAGCGGTACGCTCAATCAACGTTTCATCATGAGAGATAAACACCACTATATAGGGCCAATCCAAGATTTCCTGCTCCAGCCACTGCAAAGTAGCAATATCAATATCGTTGGAAGGCTCATCCAGAAGCAGTACCGTGGGTTTTCCCATTAAAATCCGCATCATCTGAGCCTTCACCTTCTCTCCGCCGGACAATGTCCCCATCCTTTGCTCGCTGTAGAAAAAGTCTCCAGACATATGCATCTTCCTTGCCAAAAGCGCCAGTTCCTTTGGTGTCTGCTCCCAAAACATGGGCTCCATAGAGAAAAACTCATATACCGATATCACCTTATGCTCCTCGGAAAGCTCCTGTGGCAAATAGGCAAGCTTCTCGCCCCCAAGGACACGCTCCCCTTCTCCCTTCGCATATGTCTCAATCAACATTTCATCATATATCCACCGAAGAAGAGTGGACTTTCCGTCCCCCTCTTCCCCAATAATTACGGCCTTGTCTCCGTAGTTGAATGTACAGGAAAAATCCTTTAAAAGAACTCTGAAATCTTTTTTATGTGTAATGGTTAAATTCTTTACTTGTAACATATATACCTCCTTTTGGAAGCACAAAACGGTCTGTTTCCGTACCCGAAAACAGACCGCACTCAAATAAAACCTATTATATTTCAAAAAATAAAGGGTTCTAAATCAGCAGGATAATCCAATTCGGCGTACGCAAACAAGACCTGAAAACAGGCTTCCACTTTCCTTGTCTGCAATTCCAAATTAAACTATCTACTTCGCATTTCTCACCCTTTGAACCTTTCTTACTCATTTTTACTCTATTCATAATCATAGCATATACATGCCATTTTATCAATAGCTCGTTTTTTACCATATTGTTAATTGAATTTATATTTACCTTGTGATATACTTATACCGCATAATCGAATCGAAGGTGGATGCAATTTTCCGATGTATGCCCCTAGTCTTTAAGGGGGGGATGCCATATGAACACAATCGAAGTTCTTACTTTGTTGTTAGTAGTTTTCGCGGCTCTGTCTTATATAGACCAACATAGAAAAAACTAGCATCCCGCCCTGAGAAAGTTGGATGCTAGTTTTTAACACAATATAAACTTCACTGGGGCAATCGGAATTTGCTCCGATAACCTTTTCGAGTAGATTATACACTAGAGTCACTTGTTTTTCAAGTGGCTCTTTTTAATCTCTGAATAAAATCCGCTTCATTATTTTATCATTTCTTTTATCGATAGATAATATCCTCCCTTCCCGGTCCATTGGAAATCATGGTAATAGGATAACCGATTCTCTCCTCAATAAATTCAATATATCTGCGGCAATTTTCCGGAAGCTCCTCGTACTTTTTAATCCCGCGGATGTCACCTTTCCAGCCGGGAAGTACCTCAAACACCGGCTTTGCTTTCTCTAACAGATGGGTCACCGGAAACTCCGTAGTCACCTCTCCATCAATGTCATAGCCCACACAGACCGGGATTTCCTCCAGATATCCCAGCACATCCAGCACCGTAAATGCCACGTCCGTGGTTCCCTGCATACGGCAGCCATACTTTGATGCCACACAGTCAAACCATCCCATTCTTCTGGGGCGTCCCGTGGTTGCGCCGTATTCGCCGCCATCTCCTCCTCTTCTTCGAAGCTCGTCCGCCTCCTGTCCAAAAATTTCACTGACAAAGGCACCGGCTCCCACGGCGGAGGAATATGCCTTGCAGACCGTGATAATCTGCTTTATTTCATAGGGTGGAATTCCTGCTCCGATGGCACCATAAGCCGCCAGTGTAGAAGATGAGGTAACCATAGGATAAATACCATGATCCGGGTCCTTTAAGGTACCCAGCTGTCCTTCTAGAAGAATGGTCTTTTCTTCCTTGATAGCGTTATCCAAAAATGCGGACACATCCGCCACATATGGTGCTACCATTTCGCGGTATTCCCTAAGCGTCTTCATCAGCTCCTGTACCTTCAAAACAGGCTTGTGATATAAATGCTCCAAAATAACGTTTTTCTGCGCTACAACTCTTTCCAGCTTCTCCTGTAATTGCGCCTCATCAAAAAGCTCACTTACCTGAAAGCCGATTTTTGCGTATTTATCCGAGTAAAATGGCGCAATCCCAGACCTGGTGGAGCCGAAGGAGTTCTTTCCCAGCCGCTCCTCCTCGTACTGGTCAAAGAGGATGTGATAGGGCATCACAATCTGCGCCCTGTCCGAAACCAGAATCTTTGGGGCAGGTACCCCCTTTTCTACGATGGACTGAATTTCCTGAAACAGCGAAGGAATATTCAGCGCCACACCATTACCGATAATGCTGGTGGTATGATCATAAAAAACACCGGAGGGAAGGGTATGAAGCGCGAACTTTCCGTAGGAATTTACAATGGTATGCCCCGCATTAGCGCCACCCTGATAGCGGATAATAATGTCCGCATCCTTCGCAAGCATGTCCGTGATTTTCCCCTTACCTTCATCTCCCCAGTTTGCTCCTACTACTGCTTTTACCATTTGATACTCCTTACTTTATACATTGATTTTTACAGATAATCCCAAAAGGGCCGCATTCTCTCTCAAAATTGGCCGAATATGATTTTCCAAAAAGGCTTCCACCTGTTCTTTTGAGCATCCCACATATCTGGAAGGCTCCAGCGTCTCTTCAAGCTCCTCCAGCGTCACCTGGAAACCAGAATCCTGTGCAATCAGTTCCAATAGATTGTTTTCCTTCCCTTCCACCTTTACATTCCGTCCTGCTTCCATGGAAAGCTCCCGGATACGCTCATGAAGCTCCTGTCTGTTACCACCCTTTTTCACCGCATCCATCATGATATTTTCTGTGGCCATGAAGGGCAGCTCACTGCGAAGTCTCTTCTCGATCACCTTAGGATAAACCACCAGACCATCCACCACATTCAGACACAAATCCAGGATGCCATCCACTGCCAGAAATCCTTCTGGGATGGACAGTCGCTTGTTGGCAGAATCGTCCAGAGTTCTTTCAAACCACTGGGTTGCCGATGTGAACGCCGGATTTAATGCATCCACTATCACAAACCGTACAAGAGAGGCAATTCTTTCGCTCCTCATGGGATTTCTCTTATACGCCATGGCAGATGAGCCAATCTGATTTTTCTCAAAGGGCTCCTCAATCTCCTTCAGATGCTGCAAAAGTCGGATATCATTACTCATCTTGTGAGCTGTAGTCGCAATTCCAGATAAAACATTCATTACTCTTACATCCACTTTCCGGGAGTAGGTCTGACCGGATACCGGATAACAGGCATCAAAGCCCATCTTCTTCGCAATCATGGGGTCAATCTTGTCAATGGTTTCCTGGTCCCCATCAAAAAGCTCCAAGAAGGATGCCTGAGTTCCGGTAGTTCCCTTAGAACCCAGAAGCTTTAAACCGGATAACACATATTCCAAATCCTCAAAATCCATCATGAATTCCTGGAGCCACAAGCAGGCTCTCTTTCCCACCGTAGTGGGCTGTGCCGGCTGAAAATGAGTAAATGCTAAGGTGGGTAAAGCCTTATACTCCTCTGCGAAATCCGCCAGTGCATTCATCACATTTACCAGCTTTTTCTTCACCAGCTTCAGCGCCTCTGCCATCACGATAATGTCCGTATTATCTCCCACATAGCAGGAGGTTGCCCCCAGATGAATGATTCCCGCAGCCCCCGGGCACTGCTGTCCGTAAGCATATACATGGCTCATTACATCATGGCGCACGATCTTTTCTCTCTCCCTTGCCACATCATAATTGATGTCCTCGGCGTGGGCCTTTAACTCCTCAATCTGCTCCATGGAAATCACCGGCTCACCATTCCGGCTTAGTCCCAGCTCCATCTCCGTCTCCGCCAGAGCAATCCACAGCTTTCTCCAAGTGCGGAACTTCATATCCGGCGAGAAAATGTACTGCATCTCCTTACTGGCATATCTTTCTGATAATGGACTCTGATAACAATCTGTCTGCATATTTATCCTCCTTAAAGACCAAGTCTTTTCATCACTTCGTTGTATGCTTCTTCTACATTTCCCAAATCCCTTCGGAATCTGTCCTTATCCAGCTTCTCGCCAGTGTGGATATCCCACAGACGACAGGTATCCGGCGAAATCTCATCCGCAAGAATAATCTCCCCATGAAAACGTCCAAATTCCAGTTTAAAATCAATTAATCTCAAATCTGCTTTTAAGAAGAACCGTTTTAAAATGCCGTTGATTTTGTGGGCATATTCCTTAATCGTCTCAAGCTCTTCCCGGTTTGCCAGGGAAAGGGCTCTGGCAAAATCATCATTAATCAGCGGATCCCCCAGCGCATCATTCTTATAGGAAAACTCTATGGTTGGCTCACTTAAAGAGGTTCCTTCTGCAATTCCCAGTCTTTTGGAAAAGCTCCCCGCTGCCACATTACGCACAATGACCTCCAGTGGCACAATTTCCACTCTCTTTACTGCGGTTTCCCTATGGCTGAGCTCCGCCACCAAATGGGTAGGTATCCCTTCCTTTTCCAGCTGCCTGAAAATGTGATTTGCCATGCGGTTATTGATGACTCCCTTTCCTACAATTGTTCCCTTTTTCTCCCCATTAAATGCAGTGGCATCATCCTTATAATCCACAATTAATATATCCGGAGCATCCGACAAAAACACCTTCTTTGCCTTTCCCTCATACAGCAGCTCACACTTTTTCATTTTCTACTCCTCCTCTGCCCTAACGTTACCATTTCCCCATTGTCAGATTTTGTCAAAAAAAGAGGCCGCAAGATGCTGGTAGCATCTCCGACCTCTTTGTCTCACGGGTTGTAGTCTATTCCTTTTTATTTGATTTGTAAAGTATTTTCGACAGACACATTTTGTCAATTTGAGGAAAAGAAAAAACCTTGAAAGCAATCACTTTCAAGGTTTTGACAGCTCGTAGGGGAATCGAACCCCTGTTTCCGCCGTGAGAGGGCGGCGTCTTGACCGCTTGACCAACGAGCCAAAATGAATTTCTCCGAAATTCATTCGGAGTAAATGCTTCGCATTTCTCCATTGTTTGGAGTTTTTTGCTGTGCTCTCTTGAGCACTTGTTTATAATAATATAAATCCAAAGAAATTGCAAGCACTTTTTTCATTTTTTTAATTTTTTCTTCAATTTCAACAATTTCCCCTAGTTTTTTGCAGCTTTCAGGTCTTCATTTGTGCAATTTGCATTAGAATAGCGGGCCTTTTCATAGGCCAGCATCAATCCTTGAGCATTGATGCGCTCACAGCTTTCCTTTGCTGTGAGATAAGACAGAGAATGCAAATCCCCATCTTTTACCAGGGTAAAACGTTCCTTCTCCATTCTCTTGCGATAAACTTTACGAATACGCTCCGTAATCGTAAAGGCGTCAAAAATATTTTTCCCTTTTTCCCGCTCCTTACGCAGGATTTCAACCTGTTCATGAATATCATCGTTCTCTGCCAGCCTCTGCTCCTTGCCCTTTTGCACTTTGTTAAAGCCCTTGCTCAGCACCTGATACCCTTTAATGACAGCATAACAGGCCACAGCAATCAAGCCTCCCATTACCGCCACAATTGCCACATACTGCAAAATCACCCAAATAAGAGCAGGCTCCGGTGGATTATCGAAGAAGCCACCGGCACCGGTCTCTAAACGAGTCCCTATGTACGACAAATCAGCGCCTTGCTCCGGCGTAAATTGCAGATATTTACTGATAAATTCTACAATTACACTCTTTATTTGGCCCAGAAGGGATGCCAGCCAGTCAATATTGCCCACCAGTGCCAGAAATACTGTCACCGCTACGGTAAAAAGTATGGTCTGCTTTATACCGGTTTCAAAAATAGCCCGCTCCGGAATATTGGATGCACTACTGTCATTCACCGTGATAAACGTAAGAAAGTGGGTCAGAAAATACTGAATCAAAAAGCCAGCAAAATAAACCACTGCTGCCAGAATATAATATCTGTCCCAAGGAACCTCTCTCTGGGAATTCTGCAAAATAAACAATCCACCGGAAACGCAGAATGCCACCACCGGAGAAATGGCTGCTTCAAGGCCCTTTTCTGTTTTGGTGCGCAGATAAATGGAATACACCGCATAAACGATTGCAAACACCACCATCAATGCTTTTGCATAGCTGTCACGCAGCGGAAGAATAAAAAATACCACCGCAGGCCCTACACTGAGCAGCAAAAATAAAGGGAATACCTTTATCTTTTCTCTGAGCACAAACCCATACACCGGCAGAATTCCCATACATATGCACAGAAGCATATATGGCTCTGTGGAATTAAAGAGACAGAGCGCGGTAAGTGCTATGGATATATAAAACCAATGGTTCATCTGTGTTATAATAAGCTCTTTGGCTATTTCAATTCTGCTTCTTCTCATTCCGATTATCAGCTCCTTAAGTGTAAAACCGTAAGATTTTCCTGTATGGCAGGTTCAAATTCCGGTTCTTCTTTTTCCATGGTGGGGTAAAACCATTTATACCACACCTTCTTTTCCTGACATTTGTTCAGTAACTGCGTAAAATCATCATACCCATTAGGGGATACAAACAAGGTCAGTGTACCCTTGGCTTCCTCCAAAATTTCTTCCTCGAAAAGCTGTGAGAAGCTATAGGGCTCTGCTTCCGTAGAAATCCGGGCAAGTCCTTTACAGATTTGTTCCTCCTGATATGCACCGGCGCTGCTCTTAATACGCAGCGGCTCCCCGGTAATCACGTCCCTACCGTTACTTCCCACACTGACACAGATTCCCTGGGATAAAAAGAATTTGGAAAGTCCCATAACGATCTGCATGGAGCTTTCTACCGCATCTTCTTTTTTCAGAATTCCCTTATCCTCAATATTCAGATAAATGCGTATGGTCCAAAGGGCCGTATAATTTTTCTGATTTACCTTCAGCTTGCCGGTTCTTGCCGTGGCCTTCCAGTTTACGCTGCGGATATCATCAAAGGGCTGATACTCCCGGATTCCCCGGTATTCAAAGGGATCCTCCAAAAGATGGCGCTTAGTCAGCACCTCACCATTTAAGTTCTGCAAGGATATCTGCATTTCCCGGGAACGAAATGTCTTGGGGTACACATACAAATAACAATTGGTTTTAAAGCTATGTACCATCTCCGCAGACAGAAATAAATCCATTCCCACCAAATCAATTTCTTTAATGTTATAATAACCGCGCTTTTTTCCTGCAAAGGGAAGGGTTCTGGTGATTCGCTCACCTCCGCCGATGCGGAACACATCATTACGGTAATATAGATCCGTCATCTTCGACCCCTTATCATCGGAGAAAATCAAATTTCGGGAGGTCTGAAACTTCACCTTCAACATGGACAGTGGCAGTCTCTTACGGTTTTCCACCACTTCGATGACATTTCCTGTCTCTCCCTCTTCCATGCTTCCCCGGTCAAAGGAAACGGATACCACCAATTTGTCCTTCCACAGCTTTTTATAGATTTCTCTCTCCAGCCAGAACAGAAAAAGGGCGATTAATCCAATTGCAATAATCTTCATTTATTTAAAATCCTCTGTAGGTACCGGCACGGTCTTTAAAATCTGCTCCACCATGCGTCTGCTCTCGGTTGCATTTCCATAGCCCATAACAATACGATGGGCAAGAACCGGCTCCGCCAAAGCCTTCACATCATCGGGAGTTACAAAATCTCTGCCCTCCAGATAAGCGTGGGCCTTCACGCAACGAAGGAAAGCCAGCGTACCACGGGGACTTACTCCCATCATCACATTTTCTCCCTGTCTGGTAGCTGCCACGATTTCCGCCATGTATTCTAAAATGCACTTATGTACAAAGACATTCTCCACGTCCTCCTTAGCCTTTGCAAGCTCCTCTAAGGTGGCAACTGCTTTAAGCTCTGCCAGCGGCTCCCCCTTCATATAGCGCTCCATAATCTGCACTTCCTCATCCTTTCCCGGAAGTCCCATGGAAAGCATCATCATAAAACGGTCCATCTGCGCCTCAGGAAGAGGAAATGTACCTGCGGTTTCCACCGGATTCTGGGTGGCGATAACGAAGAAGGGCACACCAGCGGGAAGGGTTTCCCCGTCGATGGTAATCTGACGCTCCTCCATACACTCCAGAAGTCCTGACTGGGTTCTGGGTGTGGCACGATTAATTTCATCTGCTAAAAGAATATTGGTAAAAGCCGGTCCCTTACGAAGCACAAACTCTCCCTTTTTCTGGTCATAGATGGTAAGACCGGTAATATCTCCCGGAAGAAGATCCGGTGTAAACTGAATACGGCTAAACTCCGCATCCAGGGATGCCGCCAGAGATTTTGCCACTTTGGTCTTACCGGTTCCCGGCACATCCTCGAGGAGCACATGACCGTCTGCCAACAGTGCGGTCAGAAGAAGGTGGATGGTCTCCTCCTTACCGATAATTACTTTACTGATATTTTCTTTGATTTTCTGTCCGAATTCTTTTCCTGTCATAAGTTCTCTCCGTTTGTTTTGATTACTTCCGCATAGAAATAGCCGGAATCCTTGATGGTTCTTTTTAAGGTCTGATAATCCACATGGACAAGTCCAAAACGTCTCTCATACCCTTCCGTCCACTCCATATTGTCTAAAATGGACCAATACTGGTATCCGATAACCTTCACGCCCTCATCCACTGCACGCTTTAGCTGTAAAAGGTATCTGTGGATGTAGTCGATTCTCTGTGGATCGTGTACTTTGCCGTCCAGCATTACAAAATCCGGGTTGGACATTCCATTTTCCGTAATGATTACCGGAAGCCCGTAGCGCTCATAATGGAACTTGGCCGCATAGTAAATACTCTCCGGCTTAATGACCCAGTCAAAACCGGTTCGGGGCATACCATCGTATAGTTCCGGATTTACCCCTTTGTCCTGAGTCCAGAAATTCTGGGCGGTATAGATATTAAATCCATAAAAATCCAATGGCTGGTATATGATTTCCAAATCCTCCGGGGTGATATCGTCTTTAAGTCCCTCCGGTATGATACCAAGGCAAATGGGGTCCGCCCACCAGGCATTCCCATTAGGTCCGTCTCCCTCATAGGTTTCAAAACGCGCCTGTTCTAAATCCTCTGCAGAATCTGACTTAGGAATCACAGCACTTCCCGTAGGAGCCATGCCCACCATGGGAACGAGCTTGGCATTTTCCCTAATTACCTTTACAGCCTTACCGTGGGCAACCATAATATTCCGGGAAATTCTGCCAAACATCGCTGGCATTCTCAGGAAAGGTGCATGATTTCCATCCACATATCCCGCTCCGGCAAAAAGCTGGGGCTCGTTGATGGTCATCCAGTATCTAACCTTATCCGACAGGGCATCCACCACTACCTGGGCATACTCCGCAAAGTAATCTGCCACCTGTGGATTCACCCAGCCCCCCTTCTCATGCATCCACATGGGAAGGTTCCAATGAAACAGGGTCACCATGGGTTCAATCCCTGCCTCGGTCAGCTCCTTCACTAAATCCTTATAAAAGGCAAGCCCCTTTTCATTAACTACTCCCTCCCTGGGAATTACTCTGGGCCAGCTGATGGAGAAGCGGTAGGATTTAAAACCCAGCTGCTTCATAATCGCCACGTCCTCTTTATATCTGTGATAATGGTCGCAGGCTCTGTTTCCGGTAGCATTTAACCGGATATGCCCCTCTGACAGAGCATCCCAGATGCCAAGCCCCTTGCCATCCTCATTGTATGCTCCCTCAATCTGAAACGCCGCACTGGCGCCTCCCCATAAAAAGTCCTTTGGAAAACCCATTCCCTTCTCCTCCAATCGAATCTATTTTACATGATTGTTCCGCAAAAAAACTCCGTTTCGCACCAATTGTTCATTTTTCAGCACCAATTGTACACATCGATAATGCAGAGCCCACATTCGCAAAATCGCAGCTTCGCTGCTTTCCTTTTGCTCACGCGCGGCTTCTCGCCGCATAGCTTTATCATGTCACTCCCTTGCAAACAAGCTTGCAGGGGTGACATGTTAAAGCTGCACGGCTCTGCATCATCCGGCGAACTGACTATTGTATAATTCACTGTAAAAACCACCCTTAGCAAGCAGTGTCTCGTGATTTCCCTGCTCGATAATATTACCATCCTTCATTACCAGAATGATATCCGCCTCCCGGATGGTAGATAATCTATGAGCTACAATAAAGCTGGTTCTGCCCTCCATCATTCTTCCGAAGGCATGCTGAATCTGCTGCTCCGTTCTGGTATCGATAGAGGAGGTCGCCTCATCCAAAATCAGCATAGGTGGCAGACAGAGCATAACCCTGGCAATGCAAAGAAGCTGCTTCTGCCCCTGGGACAAGCTCCCACCGTCCTCTGTAATCACCGTATGATAGCCCTCCGGCAGACGCTTAATAAAGCTGTGGGCATGTGCCGCCTTTGCCGCCGCGATTACCTCTTCCTCCGTAGCCTCCGGCCTGCCGGTACGAATATTGTCCAAAATGGTTCCCCCGCGAAGCCAGGTCTCCTGCAGCACCATACCATAGCTGGTACGCAGACTTCCTCTGGTAATATCCCGGATATCCGTTCCATCCACCTTGATAGCTCCTTTATTCACATCATAAAAACGCATAAGCAGATTGATAACCGTTGTCTTTCCGCAGCCGGTGGGGCCAACGATAGCCACTCTCTGCCCCGGCTTTACCTGGAGATTGAAATCCTTAATCAGCTCCTTCTCAGGCACATAAGAGAAGTCCACATTCTCCAGCTCCACAATACCCTGTGCATCTGTAAGCACTTTTGCATCCTCTGCATCCGGTATCTGAGGCTCCTGCTCTATCAGTTCAAAGATTCTTCCCGCACAAATTATAGCATTCTGAAGCTCCGTAATGACACCGGAAATCTCGTTAAAGGGCTTGGTGTACTGGTTTGCATAGCTAAGAAGACAGGATAATCTTCCCACACTGATACCACCACTTATGGCTACAAAGGCACCAAACACGCCCACTCCCGCATAAACAATACTGTTCACAAAACGGGTACAGGGATTCGTAAGTGAGGAAAAGAAAATCGCCTTCAAAGAATACTTCTCCAGCCTCTCATTGATTTCCTCAAATTCCTGAATAACCTTATCCTCCCGATGGAAGGCCTTTACCACCTTCTGATTTCCTATCATCTCCTCCACAAGTGAGGTCTGCTCCCCTCTGGCAGTGGATTGTAAGGAAAACATATTATGGGTGCTCTGGGCAATAAACTTTGCCACCACAAAGGACAGGGGTGTGATACACACTACCACCAAAGTAATAGGTACATTGGTCATCAACATAAAAAACAGCGTACCGAAAATGGTAATCACTCCGGTAAACAGCTGGGTAAAGCCCATCAGCAGACCGTCCGCAAAGGTATCCACGTCCGCAATGACACGGCTTACAATATCTCCGGTGGCGTGACCATCCAGATACTTTAATGGCAGCTTTTGCAGCCTTGCAAAGGCATCCCTGCGCACGTCCTTGATTACATTATAGGTAATATAATTATTTGCCGTATTCATAATCCACTGGAATACCGCAGTTAAAATCATGGCAATCACAATTTTTTTAAGTATCCCAAAGATCCCCGGCATATCCACCAGTCCCTTATCAATGATAAGGTCCACTGCATCACCGGTTAAAATGGGCACATATAAGGTCAGAGCCACAGTCAGTGCAGCAAGTAAAATGGACAGCCCCACAAAAAATCGGTATTTACGAATATATCGCAAAATCTTTTTCATAATCACAAGCTGATTACTCTTCTTATTCATTTGCTGCCCCTCCCTCCTTTGGATACTGAGAATAATAAATTTCCTGATACACCTCACAGGTCGCTAACAGCTGCTCATGGGTACCGATACCCGCCAGTTCGCCGTCCTCCAGTACAATAATCTGGTCTGCATGAAGAATGGTGGATGCTCTCTGGGATACAATGAAGGTAGTCGTCGTATCCTCAATGGTCTTCAGAGCTGACCGAAGCTTTGCATCCGTAGCATAGTCAAGTGCGGATGCACTGTCATCCAAAATCAGAATTTCCGGCTTTTTCACCAGAGCTCTGGCAATGGTCAGACGCTGCCGCTGTCCACCGGATAAATTCTTACCATTCTGAGCCACATGGGCATCCAGCTTACCATCCTTGCCCTCTACCACTTCCCTGGCCTGGGCAAGAGTAATTGCCTCCCAAAGCTGCTCCTCCGTGGCATCCTTGTTTCCCCACAGAAGATTACTGCGGATAGTTCCCTTAAAAAGCACCGCCTTCTGAGGAACGATTCCTACCATATCTCCCAGCTTCTCCGCCGGCAGTTCCTTAATATCTGTGCCATTTACAAACACACCTCCACTGGTGGCCTTATAAAATCCCGCAATCATATTTACCAAAGAGGTTTTACCACATCCCGTACCACCGATAACGCCGATGGTTTCTCCCTTTTTCACGGAGAAATTGATATTTGTCAGAGTCTCTTCTCCGGCTCCATTATATTTCAAAGACACATTCTGAAAAGCAATATAGGGAACTTCTGCTCCCTTTGCCAAAAACTTTTCTGCCGGAGCAATCTCTTCGTTTTTAATTTCAAATACCGCAGCCACACGGTCGCCGCAGGCCATGGCCTTGGTCACTGTCACAATCAGATTTGCCAGCTTCACCAGCTCCACCAGAATCTGGGACATGTAGTTAATAATTGCCACAACCTCACCCTGGGTCAGATTGCCCACATTTACCTGCACCGCACCGGTATAGATGAGAAGAACAATGGCACCGTTGACAATCACATAGGTAACCGGGTTCATAATGGCACTGATTTTTCCTACAAAGTTCTGTAAATCCACCAGCGTATCATTTAAATTCCCAAACTTCTCCTGCTCCTCTGCCTCCTTATGGAAAGCACGAATCACACGAACACCTGTCAGATTCTCTCTGGTAATCCCCAACACCTTATCCAGACTGCTCTGCACCTTACGATAAAGAGGAATGGTCACCATCATCACACCAAATACCACGATGGCAAGAAGTGGGATGGCTACCACAAAAATCAGGGCACTCTTTACATCAATGGTAAAGGCCATAATCATAGCACCAAATACGATAATCGGAGAACGAAGGAACAGTCTCAATACCATATTTACACCGGACTGCACCTGATTGATATCACTGGTCATACGAGTGATTAAGGTAGAGGTTCCTGCCTTGTCCAGATTGGTATAGCTCAGTCCCTGAACATGGGCAAATAAAGCACTTCTAAGCTTCCCCGCAAAGCCCACTGCTGCCCTTGCCGCAAAAAACTGAGCAGTCACTGCACTGACAAGACCAACGATGGCCAGCAGTAAGAGAATACCGCCCATTTTTAATATGTAGCCCGTATCCTGGGTACTGATTCCTTTATCCACGATGGATGCGATAACAAGGGGAATAAACAGCTCAAAGGATGCTTCCAGCAGCTTAAACAAAGGCGCAAGGACACATTCTTTGGTATAACCTTTTAAGTACACAAATAATTTTTTCATAAAAACTACTCCTTGTATAAAAACAGATAAACAAATCATAGCACAAAAAGGGCGCAGAAACAATTCTGCGCCCCAAAATGACCTTATAAAATTAGTTCAAGTGTTTCTCAATCAGGTTATCGATGAAAGCAACCTTGATGGTTCCCATATTCAGTGCAGATAAACCGCTTAATAATAAGACTAAGGTTCTAAGCAGTGCTACAATATCTCTCAAAATGTAAACCAGATTATTGATGAAGGATAAAGAAACCTGTGCTCCAAATAAACCAAGGGTATCAAACAATACACCAAGTACATCAGGGATAAGTCCCAATGCATAATATGCAATGTAATATACTAATAATACAGCGATAGCCTTCACTACATTCTTCTTCAGCCATACATTCTCTTCCTTAAAGAATACATAACCTGCAAGTAATAAAAGTGGAGTCATACCTCCGCCCAGTGCAATAAGGAACACCATCGCACCAAAGAAACCAACAGAAATGCCTAATTTTGTCTTTTCCATGAATTTTTCCTCCTATGTAAGAAAATAATATTATCATGAGAAATTATACGTTGTTTTACGTATATTGTCAAATAGTGCTATATTCCTGTATGCTGCCGGCAAATACCTATTTTCTCTCATCCAGATAAAGCTGCACACGATTATCCAGCTTTTTCGCCGTTCAATTACCACTAGTATTCTCTGCAACAAATTGCTCCGCATATGCATCCCAATGAAGCACGGCTACGATTTCCTCCGTCTTTAACTCACTAGCAGACGAGGACACGATGAGACAATTTTCCCCCACAAAGTAATAAGCTTCCTCACCAAAGTAATCCAAGTTCTCCTGTGGAATACTTACCCATTGCTTATCCTCAACAGAAAAAAGACTGAGCATTTGTGAATAAAAGCCCTGACTACCGGCAACCGCGGAAACCAAAATCCGGCTCTGACCTTCACTATTTTTCACACATGCAGTCACTACCTTATCCGCTTCGAACTGCTCGTATGCCACCAGCTCCAATGTCTCTGCCTCTAATACAGCGCATAAAGTCTTATCCAGCCCTGCCACATGGGGTGCGTTTAATACCTTACATACCACAAGCATCTCGTCCGCGTCCTTAGCAGAAAACGAGCCATAATAAATCTCATGCACTACAATTTCCATGGGGGCCGTGAGCTCTATGCCTTCATACTCCTCATTGTACTGCGTCATCAGTTGTACGATATTCTCATCAAAATTAGGACTTCCATTCCCTTTATTCAGCATGCCTGCATTCATTATTATTAAAATCACCAACAACGCGATAATTGCTATGTAATATTTTTTCTTCATATTCACTCTCCCAACATATCCTAATTCGATGCTGTAAATGTAGGTAACAAATATTGAATGTCACATAATTCATCCAAATCTGATTGATTGTGTGATGTCAACAAAATAGTGGCTCCTTTTGCCTTTAATGTCTTAATTAGAGCATATACATACTCACAAGACTTCTCATCTAACGCATTAAATGGTTCATCTAAAACGATTATATCCTGTCCTTCCATAGTTGCTTGAATGATTCCTAATTTTGCTCTCATTCCTAGGGAATAATTTTTCACGCTTTTTTTGCTGTTTGCGTCTAAACCAAATTTAACCATCTCCTCTTTAATTCTATCACCACTTATTATACCGTTAATCTCTGCTAACATAAGCAGATTTTCATAACCGGAAAGAACTTCGATAAAACTCGGCGTATCTATCATTATACCCATATTAGAAGGGTAGTCGATGTCCTCTCCTATTTTTTTCCCTCTTACATATATACTTCCTTCGTCTGGCATATATAGGCCGGAAATCATTTTGAATAAAACAGATTTCCCTACACCATTCCTTCCCTTAAATCCCACTATTGTTCCCTTTTCTATTTGCAAATTAACATCTGAAAATAATTCATTCCCTTTAAAAACCTTTTTTACCCCTATCAGCTCTATAATTTTCTCCATTACATCAATTCCTTTCACCTATAATTTTTTCAATTGTTTTACTTTTGTTTAAATATAAATATCCCAAACCATAAATACCCCAAAATAATAAACATGAGGTCAATGCCATATTTTTTATGCTCTCATTATCCAGGCCAATCATTCGCTTAATAGACGATAAACCAAAAGGTAGCCACTCATAATCAAACAGCACTATTAACAGATAGAATGCCATAGTACAAAAGAAAGAAAATGTTGTATTTTTCAAAACGGAAAATAACAGCAAATATAATATTTCCAAAAACATCAATTCAGATATTCTTAATACAGCACTAATCAGTAGTACATCTAAAGCTGAAATTTTTACGTCATTACCATATGTAACACCAGTTCCAAGCAATATATTAAAAAAGGTATAAGCCAGCATTTCTATTATTATAATCATCAGCATAGAACATTGCAGATGAAAAAAATATTTCTTTTTCGAGTTATACCTAATTAAGACCATATTTCTCATAGAATTTTTACTACTTAGATATGTAGAGATGATATATATCGGAATCCCGTTTATTATAATTAAATTAAAAAATTCTACTACATTTAAATATCCTAATCCGTATCCGTCATACCCCAATATGGCATATTCCAGCCCCGAATTTGCACCACCATAATTTTTTAGTATATTCATGATTGATAATACTAATATAACAAATATAAACAACACCATATTTTTTGTTGTAAAAACATTATTCAACATTCGAACGGGAAGAAGTATTTTCTTTGCATGAGAAACACCTCTGCATTTCGTCCACAGTAGCAAAAAAACAAAGAAAGAAACCTCTATTCCTAAAAATAAATATAAAGACACATTACTTATAACTGCTCTATGAAAAAAAAGATAATTGATAAGAAAAAGATAAGGAGCACCATTATCAACATTTACATGAAGAGCTAAAACAGTAGCAAAAAATGATATAATCACTAAAAGTATTGCACATTTCTCATTAAGAAAATGTGATACCAGCATTAGAGTTCCCGAATAACAAATTAGTCCTAATGATGTGAATATACAACTCCCCAAAATAGCCTGAACAGGGTTTTTAAAATAAGCACTATATATAGCATTAATCTTCGAATAATCGCCCCTAATATTCGTCAAAAGAGCAAACTGATTTTCCATATTACATTTTGGCACACCTAACAGCATAGCGATTAAGATGTGCAAAAACAAAAGACTCAGTGTAAATACCGCAACCGCGAGAAGCTTGCTAAAATAATTGCAAAAAAATTTTTTCGTCCTTATAATAATCAATTCACTCTCATTTTTGATTAACTTGAATATCAACGTAGTATATAAAATAAAAAAATAGAATATAAAGTAGTAGTAATCACTCATTGCCAAAAGCGAATATTCATAAATTGTACAATCGCTTATCTCTTTTAAATTGTAAGATGTATAAAAAGAAAAAACCGCTATTGTAAGCAGTAATTTCCAGTTCAAATTATAAAATTCATAAAATAAAACCTTTGTATAATACTTCGTAATTTGGCGCATACAACACCTCTATCTCTTATATTTCCATTTATTATAAAAATACGTTAGTAACGTAATAACCAGCAAAATAATCGGCCCAACAGCTAACTTACCATAGGAAATAGCCGAACCAGTTAGTCTATTGGGGTAAAAAGAAGTACAAATACTTAATTCCGGAACCTGTAATACCGCAAGAATAAAATTTTCCATTATGGAATATACAAATGCACTAGTCATAGCAACAAATATATTTTTTGTAGACAATGTTATCATTATGGAAAAAAATGTGTATAAACCAGCTAATACTCCGCGCCAGCACGACAAAACTAAAACATATACCACCGGATTATCAATTTGAAAAGTTCCTAAAAATAAATATGTCATCATCGGTTCATACTCCAACACTCTTCCAATTGGCTCTACTATGTATGCAAATACAAACCCTCCAACAGATACAATAAACATTGCTATAGACGATAAACCTATTAAAGTAATACCTCTTCTTCGTAGATACGCTTTAAGCATCATCCTGTTGTATATATATTGCCAGTAAAAACTGTTTTGCTCATAAAACAATAACCAACAAAATGGCGCGGTAAAAATAACAGGATATAATACATTCAAAAAAGATCTTCCATAATTCCAAACTTCTATTGCATACCTATAGGTTGTATTATTAGCAACACTTAAAATATTGATACAATACACAAACAACCCAACAATTATAACAACTCCAAACTCTAATATTCTATATTTTCTACTCGTCATACTTTCCTCACAATATGCCGAGTACACTTACCAGTGCACTCGGCACACAAATTAATTTTACTGACTACACCAAGTACCAACCACCTGTACCTTCACAAGCGTAGTTAAATCATTAGAAAACTTCAATCTTACACTATCTCCATATGCTTGTCCCTTATGGCCATCTATAACATAACCCGTTTGCATATTATCATTAAGATCTCTGAACCAATCACCGCATGCAGAACCATCATTCTTCTCCATTCTCACATCAACTAAATAATCACCGCTGACACTAGTTGAATTAATGGCTCCATTTGCCCCGGAAGTTGCCTTAACCTGAGTATTAGAATAACCAGATCCATTAAGCATACCAACATTGGTATCATAACCCTCGAAACTATTTCCGGCAAATGCCGTCATTGACATTACTGCCATACAAGCAGGAACTACTAATGCTCTTAAAATTACTTTTTTTGATTTCTCAAACATATCTTTTTCTCCTTATATATTGTATTGTGGTTCAGAGTAGCTATCCCTTCTATTGCAACATTGCAACATCATTATACCGTTTCTTGTTCCAATTCCCATGACGTTTTCGGAAAATTAATTTTCCGAAAACGTCATGGGAAAGAATCTTACCATATCCTATACTATTTACTGTAAATATTTAATATATAAGGAGAACTCACGAATGAAAAATCTAATCAAAAAACTTTTACTCTTAACCATGATTGGCTGTCTGGTACTTACGCCCATCATCCCTGATACGCTTCCGTCCGAGGATATCTATGAAGTAATGTCCTTAGATACTCCCCCTACCTCACGTGGTTCCAAACATTAATACCATTGCATCTCAGAATTAAAATTATCCTCATAGTATTTCTGAAAAATTGCATGATGCATATGATTTTCAAATAAATCACTCAGGTAAAAGGCTTTGACATACAAATCGTCACAGGCTTTTTTCTGATTTTCATAATTCCATCCCAGCAGATAAACAGCCTCTGCCAGTGCTTGTCCATCCTGCCAATTTAGCATTTCCCGAATTAACGCATTCATCATCTCATTGCTTTTTTCATACTCTCCTAAGTCAGAATATCCACCTGCCAACATACGCTTCATAAGACCTATCTCATACCATGAAGAGTATTTTCTCGTTTCGTATTTCCTTAAGGCATTCTCTAAAATATACACAACCTTCCCATATTCCTTCTTACTCTCATAATACCAGCCCATTTGAAAAATCAACTCTAATTCCGTTTTAGTCAAAAAGCGTTCCGTCTCCCTCCAATCCTCCAGTGTATATTTCAAGAGCTCCTCGCACCTCTCTACAAATGCTTCCCCCACTATTTCTCCCCTTTGGTCCGTTAGAATCAGCTCTTGCAGACCAATATACTGCCGATTCTCAATGTCCTCCATATCCAGACTCTTTTTTAAATCATATAAATACTCTTCGGATTCCTCCAATCTATCATCCAGCATAGCAAAGCGCTGCTTCGTCATTATTTCAAAATCTCTAAAATGCGTTGTTACAATTTGCCCACGATAATACCCCCAATTGACCTCAAGCTTCTCTGCCAATTCCAGATAATTCCTCTTACTCGGAGACCTCTTTCCGCTTTCAATGCGGGAATATGTCTCCACTGCACAAATCCCCTCACTCAGCTCCTCCTGCGTCATCTGTTTCTGCATTCTGGCTGCCCTCAGATACTCATTCATCAGGCAAATCTGCTCATTACTATCATACCAATTCTCCAGTCGGAAGGTATACGGCGTACCAAATTCATTGATTACTTCAACCAACGCAGCCCTCTGCTTTTCATAAATTACAACATCTTCCGCTCCCACACTACGCAAATCCTTCACCAGTAATCGTAAGACTTCCGGCATATCATAGATTTCCCTGGTTTGCTTAAGTAAGCTCAAAGCCTTTTTCTCCAGAAAAATTCGTTCCCGTACATCCATATCCACTAAATATATCTGTGCACAAACTAGTCGTGGATAAAGCTTTGCTTTTTCAAAAACATCATCCACTCTTTGATTCACATATCTTGTAAAAGCATCAAATTGCTTCTTAAGCTCAGCATCACTCTTTATCCCCAGCTTTTTCTCTGCACGCAAATATAAAAAAGCCATATTCATCTCATCCCCACTGATAAGCTTCCTCTTTCCATCCCAGCTATCGATATCCGGCATGGTTAAGTGGATAGCTTCTCCTATACACTCATATGACTTTTCCTGATTATGATGTAGCTTATCCCATATTATGGAATCCAAGTACAATTCAAATTGCCTTTGCAAACTCTCATTAATCAACGCATT
The DNA here is from genome assembly GCA_017461775.1 of Lachnospiraceae bacterium. Taxonomy (GTDB): domain Bacteria; phylum Bacillota; class Clostridia; order Lachnospirales; family Lachnospiraceae; genus Acetatifactor. Next base: position 5,116 of record JAFTXD010000034.1, on the reverse strand, counting down.
CTCCTCATGCCCTTTTTCTCGCAGCGCCTTTACCTCTTCCCACCTCTGCGCTTTGATAGCATCTAACGTCTTCTTTTTCCACTCATAATAAACTGCCTCCTGCTCAGAAACCATAATATTAATCCTGCTGGGTGACTTTCCCAATCTTTGCATAAGGGCATGGAATAAAAGACTATCCGGAAATCTCGTTCCGTTCTCATACTTTGACAATGCAGATACCGTACATAACCCCTCACATAATTCTTCCTGTGTAATCTCCATTTCTGTTCTGATATCATAAAGCATTTGACCGATTTGAAGCTTAATCATACCTATCTCCTTGCAATGTTCTACTCCTTTCACTTATTTTACTATTCATTTAGACCTTTGCCAAGAGTAAAAAAGTCACTCCCCCAAATGGCAATACCAAATAAGGGAATGACTTTTCTTCATTACACATCACTATTCATTTACATATGCGTGGGCTCCATTCTCCGCCGGAAGGAATAATGTCCACACCTCATCCATCTTCACTGCAATACCCTCTCCACATAAGGCATAGGGTGCCCCTTCAAAGGGGATATTTGCTTCTCCGTCCTTTTCCGCAAGCTCTGACAGATTTACAACGGAGCTAATATACCCCAAAACCTCAGCTGACAGCTCTTCCTTCGGTGCTTCATACCCGGTAGAATGATATATAGTTCCCCCGACATTAATGGATGGTCTCTGGGAATTTGGTGTTTCAACATATGTATCCTTACCACATGCAGTTAACAGCATACAACATATGATTATTAATATTCTTTTCATCTTTACTCACCTAGTATACTACTGATGAAAGTTTCCAATTAAATCCAGCATCAGAATATTCCACCTTGCTTGCATTTGTAACAGTCTTCGCATATGTTCTTCTCCTCGTATAATAATTTCTTACTCCATCAATTAAAATGTTTCTTTTGTAACGTTACAATTACATTGTACTTATTTTACTAAAAAAAATACATGACGTTTATGAAAATTTTCTTTTCCATAAACGTCATGCGAAATCCATATCTTCTCTCATAGATACGTATTTTTCTATATTACTTCTCTCTTCTCCTACACACACACATCCTATACCACGCTGCTACCATACTCTCTGTCATCTCATACCCCTCCGGCACATCAAGCGAATCCATCTGCAAAATCTCATCCGTCAGTCCCCTGCCCACACATTTGGCATAGGCCTCCTTCCGGCACCAAACCCGGTACAGGGCGTCTTCTCCCCCGGATGCAATATACTCCTGCTCTTTTTCGGAGAAGCGTTTCGCTATAAGCTCCGGTTTTCTCACCGGTCTTAATTCCTGCACATCAATTCCCACAGGTATAGTGTCAAATACCATCACCAGATATTCCCCGGAGTGCGACGTGTTAAAATACCAGGGATTGTCCTTCACATAGGGCTTTCCATGTTCACCACGCAGTATCTCTACCCCACAGTCCTCTGTGGGTAACATCTCCCTGGTCACTTCACAAATACCGTACTTTTCCCAGGCCTTCTGAAAAACTCCATACGAAAAAAGGCGCCTCTGCGCCTCTTTCCGTTTTTCTTTATCCAGTTCTTTCATGGAAAGAATGTAAATCATTATTCTGTAACTTCCTCTTTCTGCTTTAACGCAAGAGCTATCTCTAATTCGTCAAGCTGCTTAGGATCTACAAGGTTTGGAGCATCGGTCATGAGACAGGATGCATCCTTCACCTTCGGGAAGGCAATGACTTCACGGATATTGTCAGCCTTTACAAGGAGCATTACGAAACGGTCTAAACCGATAGCAAGTCCTGCGTGAGGTGGCACACCATACTTAAATGCATTTAACAGGAAGCCAAACTGCTCGTAAGCTGCCTCCATGGTAAAGCCAAGGCACTTGAACATCTTTTCCTGTACGTCGCTCTGGAAAATACGCACACTACCACCGCCCAGCTCTACGCCGTTAAGCACGATATCGTAAGCCTTTGCACGTACACGGCCCGGGTCAGTATCCAGATACTCTAAATCCTCATCCATAGGCATGGTGAACGGATGATGCATAGCTACAAATCTCTCGGACTCCTCATCCCACTCAAGGAGAGGGAACTCGGTTACCCAGAGGAAGTTAAATTTATTTTCATCAATCATGTCCAGCTGCTTAGCCACTTCGCATCTCAGTGCGCCAAGGCTCGCCCATACTACGCTGTTCTTATCTGCGGCGAAGAATAAAAGGTCACCCTTCTCACCGTTCATAGCCTTCACAAGAGCATCTAACTGCTCCTCCGTCATAAACTTTGCAAAGGAAGATTTATAAGTGCCATCCTCCTGTACTGCAAGGTAAGCAAGACCCTTTGCGCCGTAATCCTTTACAAATGCAGTGAGAGCATCGATTTTCTTACGAGGCATTCCTGCCTGTCCCTTTACGTTGATACCACGAACGCTGCCGCCTGCTGCTAAAGCACCGGTAAATACACCGAATTCACAATCCTTCACAACCTCAGATACATTCACAAGCTCCATACCGAAACGGGTATCCGGCTTGTCACTACCAAAACGGTCCATAGCCTCCTGCCAAGTCATACGAGGAATAGGTAAGGTTACCTCATGGCCGATAGCTTCCTTACAAACTCTTGCTACCATCCCTTCCGTAGCTGCGATGACATCATCCACATCTACGAAGGAAAGCTCCATATCCACCTGGGTAAACTCCGGCTGTCTGTCCGCACGAAGGTCCTCATCTCTAAAGCACTTTGCAATCTGGAAATATCTATCGTATCCGGAGCACATCAGAAGCTGCTTGAAAATCTGTGGAGACTGAGGAAGTGCATAGAAATTGCCGGGATGTACACGGCTGGGCACTAAATAGTCTCTTGCTCCCTCAGGAGTGGACTTACATAAAATCGGGGTCTCAATCTCCAGGAAGCCTTCCTCTGCAAGATATGCACGAATGGTGGTTGCAATCTTACTTCTGAGGATAAGATTCTTCTGAATATCCGGTCTTCTAAGGTCTAAATAACGATACTTTAATCGAAGCTCTTCCTTGGTCTTGGAATCTGCCTCAATAGGGAAAGGAGGGGTCTCCGCCTCGGATAAAATACGCACCTGGGTAGCGCGGATTTCGATTTCACCGGTAGCTAAGTTCTCATTTACTGCGCCCTCACGCTTGCAAACCTTACCAACTACTGCTACTACGAACTCACTACGAAGCTTTCCAGCCTTCTCAAAATACTCTGTTCCGCACTCGCTCTCCTCAAAGATTACCTGCAAAATACCTGCTCTGTCTCTAAGATCGACGAATACGATACCGCCCTTGTTACGCTGCTTCTGCACCCAACCCATGACGGTTACGGTTTCACCGATATTTGCGGTACTGATTTCACCGCATCTATAGCTTCTCTTTAAGCCCTTCATTGACTCTGCCATAATTAACTTACCTCTCTATTTCTTTAATGGGTCCTTGTAGAACTCCACAAATTCTTCATAGCCCTGCGCCATCAGCTGTTCCTTCTGGAACTTCTTGTTCTTATTCATACGGGCTACCAGCACCTGGGTGCCGTCCGCACGCTTCTCCTGGGCCTGTGCAATCACGTTGCAAAGGTCCTGTCCGCCCACACCCTTTTCAATCAGGTATGCTACCTTATTGGCGCTGCCGGGTACCTTGAAGCCGCTCTCTACCAGCAGCATTACGATACGTTCAAAGCCGATGGAGAAACCACAGGCAGGCACATCCTGTCCGGTGAATTTTCCTACCATCTTGTCATAACGTCCGCCGCCACCGCAGCTTCCGCCGAACTGCGGAATGGCGATTTCAAAAATAGTACCGGTATAGTATGACATACCACGTACCAGGGTGGCATCAAATACGATTTCAAAATCGGAGCACTTGGTGGCCTGCACACTTTCCATAATCTCAGTAAGACCGGTGTGTACCTCCTCCGCAAGGAAGCCTTCCAGCTCTCCTGCAAGGTATGCAACCTTATTTTCTGCGGTCTCAAGACCTTTGAAAAGAGCTAAATACTTGTCCACACATTCCTGTGCAAAACCATTCTCTAAAAGCTCCTTCTCAACACCTTCCAAACCAATCTTGTCCATCTTGTCTAAGGTGATAAATACACTGTCATAAGACTCTTCTGCAAAACCACTGTATGCAGCCATTGCCTTTAAAATCTGTCTGTCATTGATACGAATCTGGAAATTCTTAAAGCCCAGCTTACCTAAGGTAGTGGTAGTTGCAAGAATTAACTCAATCTCTGCTAGGTTGGATGGCTCGCCTAAAATATCAATATCACACTGCATAAACTGACGGAAACGACCTCTCTGAGGACGATCCGCACGCCATACATTCCCCATCTGCAATGCCTTAAAAGGTGAAGGCAGATTTGCACTATTATTAGAATAATAACGCACGAGGGGAACGGTCAGGTCGTAACGAAGACCACCGTCCACCACTTCCTCTTCGTTGGTAGCTGCTGCCACATTTAACTTCTCACCGCGCTTTAAAATCTTGAAAATAAGCTTCTCATTATCACCACCCTGCTTGTTGGTCAGGTTGGCGATATTCTCCATACATGGAGTCTCAATGGAGGTAAATCCAAACTTTGCATAGGTCTCCTTGATAACACCCATTACATAATCTCTGATTTGCATTTCCTCCGGTAAAATATCCTTCATACCGGTAACCGGTTTCTTACTAAGTGCCATAGCTTTTATCCTCTTTTTTACTCAATTTGTCTATCAATAATATATATACTTTGGTCTTTCCTGTCAACCATGCCATCTATTTCTCTAAGGAAAACAACGCTTCCTTGCGTTCCAGCATCTCCTCAATTTTCTCAATGTAAAGCTTCACATCCTTCACATTGTCACACCGCTCGATTCTTCCGTCCGGCAGAACCAGCTTGGTAATGCTTCCTGCCCCCAGTGCTACAATGGTCTGTTTCTCTTCCAAACTCATACAGCGCTCACACTTTATCCCGTATTACTCTGTATTATTGAAGTTTTGACCTTTATCGTCCAAACTAAAACAGCGTATTATTGGGTATTATTCCTTTATGATTGATGTACATTTGATGTACACACACATATTTTGATGTACTCAAAGCCCTAACGGACTCTTCCATACATATTATC